>JBEKEJ010000134.1:0-8477 GCA_050013895.1 Verrucomicrobiota bacterium
CCAGCGCAACGTGCTCTCCGGCATCAAATTCATTTCCACCGGACAATGCGCCAGATTCCGCAAACCCAGGCCCACAACTTCACCGAGCGTATGCGCCACGCGCGCGAGTTCCTCCAGATTCACCGACGGATCAATCTGCACGTTGCGGAAGGGATTGAAGTATTCGACCGGCATGTTCAGTTTCTCCGCGAAAAACTGGGCGGTATAAGGCATGATGGACGCGCCGCCGGATAAAAACAGGCGCTGCGGCGCCGAACCGCTTTGTTGCCCGCGATAAAACTGTATCGTCTGGTTGACCTGGATGTGCAGTTTGGTCATGAACTGCCGCGCAATTTTGGAAATGGCGGCCTGATTCGGGTTTTCCGGTTCCTCATACGCGCCGCCCAGACTGACGAAGCCCTCGGCGATCTTGATTTGCTCGGCGACCCCGAATTTCAATTTGGCCTCGTTCGCGAAATCCTGCGTGATGGCATTCGCCCCCAGATTGATGCTGCGGGAAAAAACCTTTCCTTTTTCGAAGAACAGCAGGTTGCTCGTCTTGGCGCCAATGTCCAGCAGCATCGTGCAATCCTCCAGGTCGCCGTAGTTGTAACGGAAGGAGTTGCAGAGGGCCGCGGGCGAGGCGTCGCACAGGTTCAGCCGCAGCTTGGCCTGCTCGGCCACGCGGAACAAGCCCTCGACCACGTCGGATTTGATGGCCACCAGCAGCACCTCAAGTTCGCCGCTCGGCGCCGAGCCGAGAATCTGATAATCCCACACCACCTCCGCCAGCGGGAACGGCACGTTTTGCTGCGCCTCATACTGGATGATCTGCGTCACCTTGCCCGCGTCCACCGGCGGCAGTTTGACAAATTTGGAAAACACATGGAAGCCTGGCGCGCAAACGTTGATGTTTCGGGACTGGATGTTTTTCTCAACCAGCACTTCCTGAAGCGCCTTGAGAATCGCCGTTTCGCGCGTGGATTCCTGCGCGCCTTCGGTGCCAAGCGGCTTGATGGCAAAACCTTTGAGACGCAATCCGCCGCCTTCGTCGACTTCAAATTCGCCGAGCTTAAGGCTGCCCGCGCCGAAATCAACTGCCAGGAATGATTTGATATTCAGCATTGTCGGCTGCTTAGTTTGCCGCCGCAAAACGCGCGCACTTTTACCGCTTTGTTGTGGCAGCCCATGCTGATTACGGTAAATCGGGCAAACGGTCAAACCAAATCGCTGAAAAAAATGTTTCGCCCGGCCCGCTAATAAAACATTGCATCCCGCGTCCGGGTCTGGCTTTATCCCTGCGGCAGGCATGAACCGCTGGCGCTTGAAAGTTCTTTATTCCGGCCACGTGCAGGGTGTCGGTTTTCGTTATACCGCGAAAACCGCCGCCGCCGGCTTTGAAATTGCCGGAATCGTGCGTAACTTACCCGACGGGCGAGTCGAATTGACCGCCGAGGGGGCGCGCGAGGAACTCGAAGCGTTCCGCCAGGCCATCCGTGGCGCGGGGCTTGCTGGTTTCATTCGCGACGAAAACGTGGCGTGGAGTGAAGCGCAACATGAGTTTCGCGGATTTGAGATTGTGCACTGAAAAATGAAATACGCTATCATCGCGGACATCCATGGCAATCTGGAAGCGTTTCAGACCGTATTGGCCGACATCAAAAGCCAGAACGCCACGCACGTCGTTTGCCTCGGCGACATTGTCGGGTACAACGCCAATCCCAAGGAATGCCTCGAAATCGTCCGCGAGCGGAATATCCCCTGCGTGAAGGGAAATCACGACGAATACTGTTCCACCGATGACCGCCTTGAAGGTTTTAATCCCCACGCCGCCGATGCCGTCCACTGGACACGCGCGCAACTGAACACGGAAGCAAAGCAATGGCTGCGCGACCTGAAATATACCCGCATGGCCGCCAATTTCACGATGGTCCACGCCACGCTTGACGCGCCGCAACGCTGGGGTTATGTCTTCGACAAACTCGCCGCCGCCGCCAGTTTTCCGTATCAAAACACACAGGTCTGTTTCTTCGGCCATACGCACGTGCCCGTCGCCTTCATGCGCGACATCGTGGTGCGCGGCGGCACCTATTCCAAATTCAAAATTGATCCGGGCAAAAAATATTTCATCAACGTCGGCGCCGTCGGCCAGCCCCGCGACAACAATCCCAAGACCGCCTACGTCATTTACGACCTGGACGCCGGCACCATCGAACTGCGCCGGCTGGATTACGACATTCCCACCACCCAGAAGAAGATCATCGCCGCCGGCCTGCCCGAACGCCTCGCCGAACGGCTTGAGTTTGGAAGATGACGATTAAGACCAAACGGATTTTGACGCGGAGTGTCTATTACACTAACGTATAATCCTGGAAATGAATTTTCGCCCGGCAGATTTCCGAGTGTTTTTGTTGGCCGGTGCGTTGTGGGCGGCGTTCCTGCCCGCCGCGGGGCAGGATGGGGCGCCGCCATCGACCAAGGCCATCATCTTTTCCGCGCCGGCGGGGGAAAATGCCGCATCCAATGCGCCGTCGCTTGCGCCACGACATTCTGAGGGGCCGGATCTCGCCAACGAGCTGCGGGCGCCGGTGTCGGTTTTCGGCATTGAAGCTCCGTCCCTGCTGTTGCCCGTTCCTCCAAGACTGCCCACGATTTCGCGCACCGAGGCACAGCGGCGGCAAAAAATGCTGGACGAGCGGGAGAACTGGGCGCTGATGACGCCGGAAGAAATTCTTGGCGTGGACGCGTCCGGAAACACTCTCCGAACGCCGGAGCAGGAAGCCGCCGATAAAGAAAATTTGACCGTCGTTGAACGTTTTTGGGAGCGGCAGTGGCAATCGCATATGGCGGTCACCAATGGATCTCACGGCGGCAATTCTTCGTCGGGCTGGGATTTTTCGCGGCGCCCGGGCGGGTTGACAAACGAAAGTTCATCCAATCCCGCGCCCATGGGGTGGCCAACCACGCCGCAAATTATTGACCGGTTTTTCAACAACTCGCCGGCCAACAACCCGTTCGCGGGACAAAATGGGAACCGAAGCGCGGGCACGTTCAAATCGCCCGGCCTGGCGCCGCAACCGGCTGCGCCAATGCCCGAACAACTGGCCGACGGGGAGCGGTTGGGACAACTACTGGATCCGGGTCTGAACTCCGACACGCCGCCACAGCCCTCGCCGGGTGGCGATTTCCTTTCCTCGCTGAGGCCGTTGTCGAACACGACACCCGATCAAGCGCCGGCGGTGAATCCGGCGGGAGCTTCGCTTGCGCCGTTGAGCAGCGGCATTGGCCGGCCGGCGGGTTTGGCGTCCCTGCCGGGCATTACCGGCCCGACCAACCGGCAATCGTCCGCCGCCCTCTCGGCCTGGTCGCCACAACCGCCTCCGTGGTTGGTGCAGACCCCCCAGCCTTTCACCATGCCGCAACGGAAATTCTGAACGCGGTCAGTGCATCGAGGTGATGAGCAGCACCTGCTCCAGCGTCGAAATGCCTTCGCGGGCGCGGTCGAGGGCGACCATGCGGAGGGTGCGCATTCCCTGATTGATGGCGACCTTGGCCATTTCGCGGCTGCTGCCGCGGGCGATGATCAGTTTGCGAATCTGGTCGGTGATGGTCATGGCTTCAATAATCGCGAAGCGGCCGGCATACCCGGAATTTTTGCAACGGTCACAGCCGCGTCCGCGATACAGTTGCACCCCGCTGAACATGCCGGGGTCAATCCCCAGATCTTCATACATTTTGGGCGGATACGTCACCGGCTCGCGGCAATGTGAACAGATGCGGCGCATGAGGCGTTGCGCGCAGGCGAGAATCACCGAGGAGGAAATGAGGAAGGGCGCAATACCCATGTCGTCAAGGCGCGCAATCGCGCCCGGCGCGTCGTTGCAGTGCAGCGTGCTGAGCACCTGGTGGCCGGTGAGCGCGGCTTCGATGGCAATCTCCGCGGTCTCGGTGTCGCGAATCTCACCGATCATGATGATGTCCGGGTCCTGGCGCAGGATGGAGCGCAGCGCGTTGGCAAAGGTGAGGCCAATATCCTTTTTGGTCGGGACCTGGTTGATGCCGGGAATTTGATATTCCACCGGGTCTTCGACGGTGACGATATTGTACGCCGGATCGTTCAGCTCGCTGAGCGCGGAATACAGGGTGGTGGTTTTTCCCGAACCGGTCGGCCCCGTGACCAGAATCAGCCCGTGCGGCGCGTCAATGGCCGCCTTGAATTGCCGGAAGGTGTCGGGATCCAAACCGAGCTTGTCAATGCTCGCCGAGAGCGAGGTCTTGTCGAGAACGCGAAGAACGATTTTCTCGCCGAAAACGGTGGGCAGGACGGAAACGCGCAGGTCGTAATCCTTGCCGCTGACGCGCACGCGCATGCGACCGTCCTGCGGCAGACGGCGTTCGGCGATGTCGAGGCTGCTCATGATCTTGAAGCGCGAGGCCAGCGCCAGTTGCAGTTGTTTGGGCGGCGGCGTCGCGTCCAGCAGCGCGCCGTCAACGCGATAGCGCAACCGCATGGTTTTCTCGAACGGCTCCAGATGCACGTCGCTGGCGCGGTCTTTGATGGCCTGGACGATGATGAGATTCGCGAGCTTGATGACGGGCACCTCTTCGCTGGAGGCGGCGAGCTTGTCGAGATTGACCTCTTCGAGAGCTTCCCGGACAGTTTCGATGCTGGCGGCGTCCGTATCCGCCTCGCTTTGTTTCTGCGCGTCTTGAATGATGTCTTCCATCGAGCCGCTTTTGGCGGCGTCCAGCGCATTGAGTTTTTCAATGATGGCCTTTTCGGACGCGATCAGCGGCGTGATTTCGAGCCGGGTCATGCGCTTCACGTCGTCCAGGGCGAGGACGTTCAACGGGTCGGCCATCGCGAGGAACAATTTGTTGTCCAGCCTCGAAACGGGAATGACCTTATGGTTGTGTGCCGTGTCACGCGGCAGCAGTTCAACGATCTCCGGCAGGATGTTCACGCGGGCGATGTTGATCGGCAGGACATTGAGCACGCGCCCCATGGAAACCGCGAGGTCCTGCTCGCTGACATAGGATTTGTCAACGATGAGCTTGACGAGGCGCGCGCCTTCCTTCTTTTGCTGTTCGAGCAGTTCCTGCACCTGGGTCGCGCTCAACAGGCCGTCCTCGACGAGGGCGTCGGCGATGCGTTCCCCGAATGATTTGATCTTGGCCATGGCTTAACGAAACGCTTTGCGGAGGTTTGAAATTATTTCCGATGGCGTGGCCAGATACCACAACAGCCGGTGGGAAGTGGCCTCGGCCAGTTCCTTGGCCGCCTGCTGGTTGAACGGGTTGGCCGTCGCCACCAGAATCGCCTTGCTCATCCGGTCAAACGGCAGCACGCACCAGCGCCGGCAGGCTTCCGCCGGAAAACCGCGCGTCAGGTCAATGTCCACGTCATAGCGGTCCAGCGGCATGAACGCCGTGCGCGACTTGTCAGACAGCAGCTTGAGTGATTTTTCAATGGGGAAAATGTTTTTTTCATGCAGCACGTGAATGAACGGTTCGGCCGCGTCCGGCGGGGCTGCCGCCAAATCCGGCGTGCGCCAGCACAAATCAAAATCGCCCGCGCTGATGAGCTTGCTGTCAACGAAAAGCTTGTGAATCGCCTGACGGCCATCATTGATCTCCACCGCCCCGTTCGTGCGCGCCTTTTTGCGCAGTTTCGTCTCGGCCGACGGGTCCGCCAGCGCCACCGGCTCCACACCCGCCGCCTCCATCGTCACGTTGCTGGCCTTGTCTTCAATTTGCTTGAGCGCCGCCTGCACGTCCGCGTCGTCCGGCCGGCGCTGCAACACCGTCTCGTATTCCAAAATCGCCGACGAGAGCTGGCCTTGCTGCATATACGCCTGCGCAATTCGCTTGGAGGTGTTGATCACGTCCTGCTCGCGGCCCAGTTTCGAGTACGCCTCCTTGAGAATCTCCAGCGATTGGCAATCGTTTGGCTGCGATTGCACAATAACCTCGAACATCTCAATCGTTTGCACCAATTGAGCTTCTTCGCCCTGCGTCTGTGTCAGCGTTGTCATGTCGCCGGATTCCCCTGCGCAGGACTTCACTAGCAATCCCTGCGCCATTTTCAGGCGCTTTTTCCTGCAAAGCAGCGTTGCTTTCCGCCGGCGTCTGCGGAATCGTAACGCCATCCGGCGGTCAGCCCCGGAGTTAAAATGGCGCAACTCACACCCGTCATGGAACCGGCGACCGGCGAACGCCTCCGGCGTTTCGTCGGCGACCGCGTTCGTTTCTCCGTGCGCGGCGCTGGCGTGGTCTCCGCCCGGCGAGCCCTGCTTCGCACCAATCTCGGCCGCGCCGCCGCGCGCCGACACGAAATCATCGCCGCCCACGCGGGTGGCGCCGTTCACGCCGGCGCCTCCTGGCGCGACGTGCCGATGCGAAAATCCGGCGACGGCTGGGAAATCGAATTGGCGCTGGCTGAAGCCGGTTTCTTCAAAGCCAAGGCTTATTGGCTGGACGAAAAGAACTGGCAGCATTGGCCGGAAGGTCCGGACGTCGGCATCAGTGTTCATCCGGATTTCGCCCGCACCGCCAACACCATTTACTGCGCCTTTACGCGGCTGTTCGGCGCGGCAACGAACCGGTCTGCCACGCGCGACGAAGAACTCGAAGCGCAAATCAAATCGCTTGACGAGAAGAAATTCACGGTCATCCCGCCTTCCGGCAGGCTGCGCGATCTCGCGCGCCGGCTGCCGCACATCATTCACACCCTCGGTTGCCGCATCGTCCACCTGCTGCCGGTGCAGCCCGTGCCAACGACGTTCGCGCGGTTTGGCCGTTTCGGCAGTCCGTATGCGAGTCTCGATTTGACGGCGATTGACCCGGCGCTGGTCGAATTCGACCGCCGCTCCACCGGCGTGGACCAGTTTTGCGAATTGACCTGTGCCGCGCATTCGCTCGGCGCGCGGGTTTTTCTGGATATTGTCATCAATCACACCGGCTGGGGTTCAACCTTGCAGGAAAATCATCCCGGATTTTTCCTGCGCCAGCCCGACGGCACGTTCGCCAGTCCCGGCGCATGGGGAACGATCTGGGAAGACCTGGTCGAATTGAAACAGGACAATGTCACACTTTGGGATAAAATCGCCGATGCGCATGTGATCTGGTGCCGCCGGGGCGTGGATGGGTTCCGGTGCGATGCCGGCTACAAAATTCCCGTGCCGGCGTGGCAATACATCATTGCCCGCGTGCAGGACGAATTTCCCGAAACCATTTTCCTGCTCGAAGGCCTCGGCGGCTCGTGGGAAGCCACCGAAGCGCTGTTGACTGATGGCGGCATGCAGTGGGCTTACTCCGAGCTTTTCCAGAACTACTCCGGCCGCCAGGTGGCCGATTACTTGGATTACGCAAACCGCCAGAGTTCGCGCGTCGGCACTTATATTCATTACTCCGAAACGCATGACAACGACCGCCTGGCCGAGAAGGGCCGCGCGTGGTCCCTGTTGCGAAATCGTCTTTGCGCGCTGACCAGCGCCAGTGGCGGATTTGGCTTCACCTGCGGGGTCGAATGGCTGGCCAAAGAAAAAATCCACGTCCACGGCTGCGCCGGATTGAATTGGGACAGCCGCGACAACCTCATTCCCGAACTCGCCCGACTGAACCAACTGCTCGCCGACCATCCCTGCTTTTTCGACGGCGCGAAATTCACCCGGCTGAGCGCGCCCGACTCCCCGGTCTATGCGCTGCTCCGCGAATCCGCCGAGGGCAAAGATTCGGTCCTCGTTCTCGTGAACACCGACGTTGAGCAGGCCAATTCAATCGCGATTTCCAAATCCGAGCTCCGAACTCCGAACTCCGAGATTGACCTGCTCGGCCAGACGCTTCCGGAAATTGCTGTGACAAAGGACAAGATTACTTTCACACTCGCGCCCGGCGCCGGCCATTGTCTCGCGCCGACGGCTGAACCGCGTGGTTTGAACGGCGACGAATACCGTCGCGCCCGCGCCCGGGCCGCCTGGGCGCTCGCAGCCTTGACCAAAATCGCGCCGGTCGAAGCGATGGCTGACCTCGATTGGCGTTGGCTCGCCGAACAGGTCGAAAACTCGCCCGCGAATTTCCTCGCCGCCGCCGGCGCATTCTCAGCCCACGCCGGCAAGAATTCGCTTGCCCAACTGCTGCGCGACAGCGGACCGCAAAAGTGTTTCCCGCGCGTCGTCACCTGGACCTTGCTCGACCGCCGCCGGATCACACTCGTGCCGCCCGGCCACTGGCTGTTAATTCAGGATAGCGCGCCATTCCGAGCGACATTGGAAATGCGGAATGCAGAGTGGGGAGTGCAGAATGGAAATACCAATGCGGCTCACGCCCAATCCATTCCCGCCGGCAAAGATCACATCGCCGCTTTTGCGCCGCGCGAACAATTTTCAGACGCCGAATTGACTCTGGAGCGCTACGCCGCCACCTCCCAAAAAGTTTCCGCCGCCATCCGTTTTCTACCGCCAACCCCGAACCCCGAACCCCCGCCTCCGCCTTCGGCT
>JBEKEJ010000135.1:0-8454 GCA_050013895.1 Verrucomicrobiota bacterium
GCTCAACCCATGTGTTTGCCGTGGCCATGCGCGATGGCGCAACGCAGGCGATCTTCACGCTCTCCGGACTCAAGGTCATGAACCGCATTGAAGTCCTCGGCGAGAACCGGACGTTGACCGGCAAAGACGGCACGTTCAGCGACCACTTCGATTCGTGGGCGGTCCACCTTTACAAACTGCCGTTACCGGCAAAACCGGAAGGCGCGGCACCTGGCCAGTGATGATCTGACCCGGCGCAGACCTTGCCGGTGAATGCGGATTGACGGCAGGCCGCAAATTTGGAATCTGTCCTGGTCTGCAAAGACGCTGACAACAAGTTATGTTTCCCTACGTTGCCTTGGCCAAGGACAAAACCTGGCAGCCCGGACCTTACGCCGGGGTTGAGCTGATGGTTTTGCACAAACAGGAAAACACTGGGGGCGTCGTGGTGCTGCGCAAGTTCAAGGCCGGCCACACCATCCCCGCGCACACACACCCCGATGCCAATGAATGGGCCTATGTCCTCTCCGGCGAATGGGAGGAATCCGGCAAGACCTACACCACCGGCGCGCTGTTCCATGCGCCCAAAGGCGTCCGACACGGCCCGCACGTCGCCAGAACGGAAGTCATCAGCCTGACCATCTTCGACGGCCCGTTGACGGTGGTGTGAAAGTTTGAAGCCTGGCAAGCGTCTCATCGCAACAATTTTCTCGCCAACAACCGGCAAAATGCCTTGAATTCACACAAAACCATGCCCTCCGACAAAATCAATCCGCTCCGCCGTGGCGAAACGCGGCGGCACTTCATCAAGAAATCCGGAATGGCTGCCGCGACGCTGGCTGGGGCCGGCCTGCTGTCCTTCCCGGCCTCCGCCAGCGAAAACCATCCGGGCGTTTCCATCGTGCTCGATGAATCGGACGCGTTCGTGAAGGAAGCGCCGGTGCAATGGGCGGTGGAACAATTGCGCGCCGCCCTGGCGGCCCGGGGTGTGGCGGCGCAGATTCAGCCGAGCCTCGACCAGGCATCCGTTTCACGGGAATGCATCCTCGTGGCCGGGCGCAATTCAATCTTCTCCAGGCAGATCCTCGACCGGGCGGGGATTTTGTTGCCGGGCACGCCCGAAGCCCTGGCGCTGGCCCGCGGAAAGGTCGCGGCCCGTTTCGTCCTCCTGGCCGCCGGCTCGGACGCGCGGGGTCTGGTTTACGCATTGCTCGATCTGGCCGATCGCGTGAATTTCGCCGCCGACCCGATCGCCGCCTTGAAAGCCGTGAAGCCGGCCAGTGAACGTCCGGCCAATTTGATCCGCAGCATCTCGCGCGGATTCAACAGCAACGTCGAGGACATAGCGTGGTTCCAGGACCGCGCCTTCTGGCCGCCTTACCTGACGATGCTGGCGGCGAATCGTTTCAACCGCTTCAGTCTGACGCTGGGACTCGGTTATGATTCCCCCAGCGGACTCCATGATTGTTATTTTTATTTCGCGTATCCATTTCTCCTGTCCGTGCCGGGTTACAACGTGCGCGCGGTCCCGCTGCCCGATGCCGAGCGCGACCGCAATCTGGAGATGCTCCGGTTCATCAGCGAGGAAACCGCGCGGCGTGGTCTTCACTTCCAACTGGGCCTCTGGACCCATGCTTATCAGTGGACCGACAGCCCGGAGGCGAATTACACCATCGAAGGACTCACGCCCGAAACCCAGGCGCCGTATTGCCGCGATGCCTTGCGCGCGTTGCTCATGGCGTGTCCGGCCATCAGCGGCGTTACCATCCGCATCCACGGCGAAAGCGGCGTGCCGGAAGGCAACTACAATTTATGGAAGACGATTTTTGACGGCGCCGCGCAGTGCGGACGCCGCGTCGAGATTGATATGCACGCCAAGGGCATGGACCAGGGAATGATTGACGTGGCGCTGGGCACGGGCCTGCCGGTGAACATCTCGCCCAAATTCTGGGCCGAACACATGGGCCTGCCCTACATGCAGGGCGCCATCCGGCGCCTGGAAATGCCGTCGCGCAACGCCAGCAACACCGGCTTCTTCTCGCGCAGTTCAGGATCGCGTTCGTTCCTGCGTTACGGCTACGGCGATTTGCTGGCCGAGGACCGCCGCTATGGCGTGCTGCATCGCATCTGGCCGGGCACGCAAAGGCTGTTGTTGTGGGGTGATCCCGAAACCGCCGCCGCCTACGGCCGGGTTTCGAGTTTTTGCGGCAGCAACGGCGTGGAATTGTTTGAGCCGCTTTTTTTCAAGGGCCGCAAAGGCTCGGGCCTGCCCGGCGGGCGCGACGCTTACGCCGACGCCACGCTGAAACCGGCGCGCGATTTCGAAAAATACGATTACACCTACCGCGTCTGGGGCCGGAACCTTTACAACCCGGACGGCGACGCCGACGGCTGGCGGCGCGCACTGGTCCGCCCGTTCGGCAAAGGATCGGACGACATGGAAGACGCGCTGGCGTCAGCCAGCCGGATTCTCCCGCTGGTGACCACGGCGCATTGTCCGTCCGCCGCCAACAACAATTACTGGCCGGAAATGTATTACAACATGCCGATCGTGAATGCCAACCGGCAGCATCCGTATGAAGACACGCGCGGCCCGAAACGTTTCGGCGCGGTCAGCCCGCTTGACCCGGAATTTTTCCTGGGCATTGATGAATTTGCCGATGAATTGCTCGGACACGAGCCCAGCGGTAAATATTCGCCTGCCTGGGTCGCCAGCCAATTGGAGGCGGATGCCGAAAAAGCCGCGGCCCGATTGCGCGCGGCGAAGTCAATAACGCGCGACACCCGGAGCGCCGATTTCCGGCGGCTGGCGGAGGACGTCACGATTCAAGCCGGGCTGGGCCGGTTCTTCGCGGCGAAATTCCGCGCCGGCGTCTTCTACGCGCTTTACCAGCGCAGCGGTCGTCGTCCGGCCCTGGAGGAAGCGATCAAAAATTATCGCGCCGCCCGGGCGGTGTGGGCGGAATTCGCGGAAACGGCAAAAGGCGTTTATGTCCGCGACATTACGTTCGGTCCCGATTATTTCCAACGCGACCAGTGGCTGGATCGGCTGCCGGCCATTGACGCGGACATTGCCGACATGGAAGCGCTCCTTAAACAACCACCCGAAAATCCGGCGGCGATCGTGAACGTTGACGGGAAATTGCTCCAGCAGGCGATGCGCGCCGTCTTTGCCGAATCGAAGGAAAACGAACACCCGCCGCTGGCCGGATTTCACGAACCGGCGCCTTCATTCCAGCGCGGCCGGCCGTTGACCATCGTCGCCCGCGCGCCAAAGGCCGGCAACCGTTCCCTGATCGCCGGCCTGCGCCTGCGTTACCGGCGCGTGAACCAGGCCGAGACCTGGCGGATGGTTGAAATGGAGCGCGCCGGTGATGGGCATCGCGCGGTCATCCCGGCGGATTACACCGATTCGCCTTTCCCGTTGCAGTATTATTTCCAGATCCGCTCGGCTTCCGGCCGGGCGTGGCTGCATCCCGGCGTGGAAAATCGCTGGCACGGACAGCCCTACTTTTTCGTCCGACAGGCATGACCGCTTAAATCGTCCTCGAATGTTTTCGTTCGCCCGGCGGCGCCAGCGTGTTATCGAAACACATCGCGATGTTGCGGATGAACAGGCGGCCGGTGCCGTTCATTTCGGAGGGGCGAGTTCCACGAGCCCCCGACTTTTCATTAAGTTGCATTATGCCATGGCAATAAACTGATTTCACCCTGATACGGCCAATCTTCCGGCCGCTTCACCAGACCATCCTTGATTGGATTTTCCCAAAGATAAAGCCACTTTTGGTGATAGCTTTCGCCGTGGCGTAACTGCCGGTCAAAAAAATCGCGTTGCCAAATCGGCTTCTCCGCTGGATGCGGCCAGCGGCGAGTTGCCTCCGCACGCCATAAACGGACCCATTGTTTTAACGGCGTGACCGGCAATTTCGCGGGCGCGCAGAAAAGATGCAAATGGTCGGGCATGATGACATAGCGTCCCACCAGCCAATGGTCGGCCTTGTGCCAACAATCGAGCAATAGTGCGACAATATCAGGCTTGGCCAGCAAAGGGCGGCGCTTATCCACGCACAGGGTGACGTATTGGAGAATGGTCTGATGTGGAAATTCCAACGGCGCCAAATGCGGGAGCGCAAGGCGACCTGGTTCTCGGGTTGACTCTTGCATCATTCCAGACTGGGCCGCATTTGGATTGTCCGGCAAGTTGAAAATGGGGGCTCGTGGAACTCGCCCCTCCGACAAGTCAAATCGTCCTCGAATGCTTCCGTTCGCCCGGCGGCGCGAGCGTGTTGTCGAAGCACATCGCGATGTTGCGGATGAACAGGCGGCCGGTGTCCGTGACTTCGAGGCCGGTTGGGGAACGCTGCACCAGGCCGTCGGCTTCAAACGGCGCGAGCGCGGCGAGTTCGCCGGCGAAGTGTTGCGCGAAGTTGATGCCGAGCTTCTGCGACATCGCGGCGTAATCGAGCGAGAGGTCGCACATCACGCGCATGATGGTCTCGCGCCGGATCTTGTCCTCGTCGGTCACGAAATACGCGCGGTGCAGCGGCACCCGGCCGGCCTCCACGGCTTCCTGCCATTTCGGCAGTTCCTTTTCGTTTTGCCAGTAGGCGTCGGGTATCTGCGAAATGCTCGACATGCCGAACGCGTAGATGTCCGAGCCGGCGCGCGTGCTGTAACCCTGGAAATTCCGCTGCAACTGCTTCTTTTTCTGCGCCACGGCCAGTTCGTCATCCGGCTTCGCAAAATGATCCATGCCGATATAGACGTATTGGCCGTTCGCCGTGAGTTTTTCGATGACGAGTTTGAGCACTTGCAGCTTGGTCTCGGGCGCGGGAAGGATTTTCTGTTCCAGAATCTTCTGGGAAGGCTTGATCCACGGCACGTGCGCGTAACTGAAAACCGCCAGCCGGTCCGGTTTCATTTCCAGCACGATGTCGAGCGTTTCATTGAACGATTCCGGTGTCTGGTGCGGCAGGCCGTAGATGAGGTCGAGGTTGATCGAGCCGAAGCCGAGTTCGCGCATCCAATCCATTGCCTGCTGCGTCATCGCGCGCGGCTGGATGCGATGAATCGCCTGCTGAACCTGCGGGTTGAAATCCTGCACGCCCATCGAGGCGCGGTTGAAGCCGATTTCGCGCAACGCCACCAGATGGTCGCGCGTGAGCCGGCGCGGGTCCACCTCCACGCCCGCCTCAATGTCCGGCGCGAGCGTGAAGTGCTGGTGAATGATTTCACCGAGCCGGCGGATTTCGTCCGGGCGAAGAAACGTCGGCGAGCCGCCGCCGAAATGGAGTTGGACGGCCTTGCGCGCCGGATTCAGCCTCGGGGCCATCCTCGCCACTTCGCGGCCCAGCGCCTCGACGTAGGCCATGCCCTGGTCGTGATTGAGGGTGATGACGGTCGTGCAGCCGCAGAACCAGCAGAGCGTCTCGCAAAACGGGATGTGAAAATAAATCGAGAGGTCGCGCGCGGTGCGGTTGTTCCCCTCAATCTTCGCGGCGAGGTCGTCCCACGAAATCGCGTCGGTGAATTTCGTCGCGGGCGGATACGAGGTGTAGCGCGGCCCGGCCACGTTGTATTTCTGCACCAGATCCAGGTTGACGTTCAATTGGCTCATGCGCGAAAAATTATATTGGAGCCAACGTTCGCCCTCACCCCGACCCTCTCCCCCGGGGAGAGGGGGAGCAAGGCGGCATCTCTGGGAAATTGGTTCGTTTTGATTGCAATCGCCGCGCCTTGTTGATTCGCGGCAAATTGCTTTGCAGGCCAAAGCATGTTCGTTTTGCGTGAGAACCAACGGCAATTCTCTCTCTCCCGGGGGTGAGGGCGAACGTTCATCTGGCCTCCGTTCCTCATTTGAAGTTTCTCACCGTCTCGACCAGCGCAGCGATATTATCCAGTCTGGCCTCCGGCGGCACGCCGTGGCCGAGGTTGAAAATATAACCGTTGCGCCCGCGCATGACCTCCAACAAACGCGACGTTTCCGCGGCGACCGCCTCCGGCGTGGCGTCGCTGAGCAGCGCCGGGGCGAGATTGCCCTGCAGCCCAACGTCGCCGGGCAGCAACCGGCGCGCGTCCGCCAGCGGAAACCGCCAGTCAATGCCCAGCACGTCCGCGCCGGCGTCGAGGAGGTTGTCCCAGTTGCCGTGCGTGCCGAGGGAAAAGAGGATGACGGGAAACGCCGGGTGCGAAGCATGAAGCGCGGAAATAATTTCCTTCAGCCAGCGGCCGGAAGCCTCCTGAAATTCCGTCGGTGCCAGCAGTCCGCCGTGGCTGTCGAAAATCTGGACCACGTCCACGCCCGCGTTGATTTGCATTTGCAGGTGGGCGATGATGGCGGCGGTGAGTTTTTCGGCCAGTTCAAAATAGGTTTTGCGTTCCTTGCGAAACAGCGCCAGCGCGCGAGTATAACGTTCGGCCCCGCCGCCTTCCGCCATGAACGTTGCCAGCGTCCACGGCGAGCCGGCAAAACCGATGAGCGCCGTCTGCTTGCCCAGTCCGGATTTGACGAGCTGCAGCGCGCGTGGGAGGTAGTGCAGACGGTCAGGCAGCGCCCCGGCGTCGAGCCGCGCGATGTCCGCCGCCGAACGCACCGCGAAGTCCATTTGCATGCCGTTGTTTTCGTCGAAACGATATTTCTGCCCCAAACCTTCGGCGGTGACGAGAATGTCACTGAACAAGATCGCCGCGTCGAACCCGAACCGGCGGACCGGCTGGAGCGTGACCTCGGCGGCGAGTTCGGGCGTTTGCACCAGTTCGAGAAAGGAATGTTCCCGGCGGAGCGCGCGATATTCCGGCAGCGCGCGTCCGGCCTGGCGCATGAGCCAGACGGGCGGACGATCCACGGGCTGGCACGCACAGGCAGAGAGGAAACGCCGCCGGCAGGTCAGCGCGATGGCGGCGGGCCGGGGCGGTTCGGCGGAAGCGGCGTTCGTTTGCATTTCGATCCCATTGTCTTAGCACATCCCGCGGGTTTTGAACAGGCGCGGTTTTGGAATTTTCCGGCGCAACTTTGACCCGGCGGCGGTTTTTAACTCAAAGGACACGATGAAAAACGAACCGCGGCAAAATCCATTACGCGAGCTGGTCTGGCGCCGGAAGCTGACCGGGGCCGAGCGGGCGGAATTGCGCGCGCAACCGGAAGCGCCGGCCGACCTGGAACTTGAATCACTCCTGAGCGAAGCGCTCGCGCGTGTGCCGGACGCACCGGTGCCGTCGAATTTCACCGCTCGTGTGCTTCAGGCCATCGAACGCGAAGAGGCGCGCGGCGCACGAACGTGGAGCTGGTCCTGGTATTGGCGCGTGCTCGCGCCCCGGGTCGCCGTGGCGGTGGCGGTCGTTGGATTCGCCGGTCTGGCGTATCAACATCGCGAATTTGACAAGCGCGCCGCCCTCGCCAGGGACGTCGCGCTCCTGGCTGAAGCACGGTCGGCGCCGAGCGTCGAGGCGCTGAAGAATTTTGACGCGATCCAGCGCATGAGCCAGACGGCGCCGCGCGCGGACGACGAACTGCTGGCGTTGCTCAAATGAAATGCTTGCGGCAGGCGCGGGGGTGGCTGGTCTTCGGCGCGACGGGGGCGCTGGCCGTGTTCCCGGCGTTGGCCGGAACGACAGCCGATGCCCCCCCGCCGATAGAACCGCTTTCCGCTTCGACCAATGCCGTTCCGCCCCATCAAACGGCGCGGGTGGAGTTTTTCCGCGCCTTGCTGGTCATGGCGCCCGAGGAACGCGAGCAGCAGTTGGTGATCTACCCGCCGCAAATCCGGGAGCGCATCCTTGCCAAAATCCAGGAATACGAGGGACTTGGCCCGACCGAACGCGAGTTGATCTTGCGCGCGACGGAATTGAAAGGGTACTTGCTGCCGCTGCTGCGCGAATCGCCGACGAACCGCGCCGCGCAACTGGCGCAAGTGCCGGGTGATTTGCGCGGCCTGGTCCAAACCCGCCTCGAACAATGGCAGATTCTCCCGCCGCCGTTGCAGCAGGAATTCCTCGATAATGAACCCGCGCTGAGCTACTTTGCACGGGTGGATCCGACCAACGGCCCGCCCGCGCCGGGTGACTTGGAGCGCACTCCGTCGGACTCCGATCTGAAGCGCTGGAGCGCGCTGTCCGAGGACCAACGAAAAAAAATCACCGCGCGGGTGAACCATTTTTTTGAACTCACGCCGGAGGAAAAACAGGAAACGCTCAACACTTTGTCCGACGCCGAACGGGAACAGATGGGAAAAACATTGCAGGCGTTTGACAATTTGCCGGCGGAGCAAAGAACCGTGTGCCTCCGGGCATTTGCGAAATTTGCCAGCATGAGCGCGGCCGAAAAACAGGAGTTCTTGAAGAACGCCGAGCGTTGGTCGCAAATGTCCCCGGAAGAACGCCAGACCTGGCGCGATCTGGTCGCCAACGTGCCCCAATGGCCGCCGATGCCGCCAATGCCGCCGATGGCGGAGTCGGGGCTGCGGCCCACGGTGGCCA
>JBEKEJ010000136.1:0-8335 GCA_050013895.1 Verrucomicrobiota bacterium
CGTCAAGGCAGCCGAAATTCACCCAATTGAGAGCGTTATAGCCGACTGGTATGGTTGATCCCGTAAGGTCGTCGAACGTTACCAGTGTCTGTTGCGCCAGAACCGTCATCGTCCCTGATACCAGCGCAAATACCAAAGCAATGACCCTGAAGAAGACCGCTTGCCTGTTCTGGAATGTATTGATGAGGATCATAAATTAGTTTTCCGCCGAGTGCAGGCCGCCGGTGCCCGTGCGGAAGGCGATGTTGGCGCGTTCGGGATTGTCTGGCAATGGTTGCGCGCAGTTCCACAGGCAGGCGCCGCAGTGAACGCATTTCTCGCGGTCGAATACCGGCACGCCGTTTTCGCCGGGCGTGATGGCTTGGCCGCTGCACATTTCAATGCAAATCTTCGTGCCGCACTTCTCGCACAGTTCCGGGTAAAGAAACTCGACGTGGTCCGCGTAGCCGGACGGCGCCTGCACCTTGCCGCCCATGAGCAGCGCGTCCTGGTGTGACACGAGCAACCGCCCGTCGAAGGGAATCGCCGGCCAGCCGGCCTTGTCCATCAGCGCGCCGTGCAGTGAGACGCCCCTGGCTCTGCACTCGCCGCGGAGTTTCGCGATTTGCTTGGGAGAAACGCGGCCGTGGTAGTATTTCTCGATGCTGGGAATGCGTTTCCACGGTGGCACGGGCTCGCCGTTCAATGTGAAGCGTCCATTTGTCAAACCGGCGAGCGCCATGCCCATCATGCCGCGCACGACGCCTTTCTGGAATCCGTCGCGGGATTTCTCCGCCACGACCGCTTCTTGTTCCACCCAGCTCGCGCGGCGGCGTTTCACGTAAGTTTCATCGAGATTCTGCTTTGTGAACGGCTGCTTCGCCTTGAGCAATTCGAGCACGGCTTCGGCAAGCAGGGTGCCGGTGGCCCACGCCTCGTCCACACCGGAACCGGTGAGGACGTTCGTGCTGCCGCTGCCCTCGCCGATGCGGGCATACCCGTCGCCCACGAGGCGCGGTTCGCCGCGTTTGCCGGATTCGCCAAGCGTCTTCGCGCCCCATGACCGGAGTTTGCCGCCCTGGAGATGGCGCCAGAGATACGGATGCAACATCCAATGCTGGAGATAGCGGTACGCGGTGCGCATCGGGCTGTCGAACCACGACGGCACGAAGATGCCGAGCGACGCGACGCGGTCGGGATGCACATAAAGAAACCCGAAAATCTCCGGCTCGGGATAACCGAACGTGTGCAGGACGGTGCCGGGTTTGAGCGGCGTGTCGGCGGGCAAATCCACGACGAACTTCATGCCCACGGCCCAGTCACGCGTGTGATGGCCTTCCGGCCTGCCGAAGCGCTCGTCGAGTTGGCGACCGATGGGCCCGACCGGGCCGTCGCCGACGACCGTGAGCGCGGCGTGAATGTCCATGCCGGGCGTGAAACCGTCGCCTGGCGCGCCTTTCTTGTCCACGCCCTGATCGAGCAGGCGGACGCCGACAACCTTGTTGTCCTCGATGAGCGCCTGTGACACCGGCGTGCCGGGCCAGATTTGGACCGTGCCCGCGCTCTGCACCTGTGCCCCGGCCCATTGGACGAACTGGCCCATCGAAAGCACCATGCCGCCACGTTTGTGAAGGAATGAAGGCGTCCACGGCAGTTTCAACGAGTGACGCTCGAACGGCAGCGCGAATTTGAAGGCGCGAATGAATGCATCCGCCAGACGAAGTGTTATCGAGCGCCGGCTTGCGCCGTGCGGGTCGAGCAGGTAAAGCACTTTTTCCTCGCCGACCGGCGCCGCCATCGGGATGCCGGCCTTCTCGATTTCCGGAAAACTTGCGCGCAACGCCCGCGCCCGCGTCACGACACCGGAGACGCCGAAGCCGATGTCATCGGCGCGTTCGTAGCAAAGCACCTGCGGCGGCGCACCGGGCATGACGGCGCTCTCGATGGCTGGCGCGCCAGCCGCGTTGACGAGTTGTTTCGACAGAGTTGTGAGAAAACCCGCCGTCGCGGGGCCAAACCCGACGCAGACGATGTCCGCATCCATGCGCTGGCGGTCAATCGTGGTTTGTTCTGCCATAGAAAAACGTTTTAACCGGCGCTCTTCCTGAACTGCAGGAGCCGGCGTGAGGAGGCTCTGACCCGGTTATGGGCTGCTGTTGATTTGAGCCTCGTCAACCCGGCTCCCAGATCCGGCGCGTCCGCCGCATCCTTTCGGGGACGCAATTTGCGACCTCAAACTGGGAATTGTAACTCCCGGTGTTACAGGTTGCTGAGAATGCGCGCGACCTTGCCGGCGTCTGCCCCGCTATCCACGGCGATGTGGCAGATGAATTTGTTTCCGATGGCCGCCGCCGACAGTCCGCGCAGGTTGAGGCCCTTATCGGCCAGCGCCTGCGTGAGACGGAGGCCCTGACCGCGTTTGTTGGCGCCTTCGATTCTCACCGTGTGCAGGCTTTTGGTCTTTTTGAACCCGGCGGCGCCGGCCGCGCGGGACTGTTTCGGACCTTTGATGGGCGTGACGAACACGACGCCCGCGCCGCGTTTTTCCGGCGCCCGCCGCGCGATGACAAACTCGAGGTTCGCGCCCGCCGCTGACAATGCCTTGAATTTGGCCGCCAGCGCGCCGGGCTTGTCCTTGATGGCCGCCGCCCACGTATCCACTCGTTGTGTTTTCATGACTGATGTCCTTTCGTTGAGCTAAAAACAGTTGTCTTTTTTAACAAACGGAGATTAGGACGCATTTCATCGCGTGTCAAAGTTTCACACCGGATAATCCAGCGCCTCGCGCGTCATCACCTTCGTCAGCGCCCCGGCGGCGCGGTCTTTGGCGAGCCGGCAGCCGGTGAGGCAGCCGTCCAGTTTGGCGCGCAACCGGACAAACGTTTCGAGGCCCTCAAATTTCACGCACGGACCGGCCTTCAGCGGATGGCTGCCGCCTTCCTCCGACACATCCGCGTAGGCGCGCGCCGACCCGTCAATGCCGGGAATGATGCCTTCGAGCGTTTCCAATTCCTCGGCACAGAAGCAGGCGTGGCAACTTGTTTCGTCCCAGGCCGGATGGCGGTTGTAACCGTGGACGATTTCGGCGCAGATGCGGCCAACCTCGCCGGCGGCGCGGGCGGTTTGCACGTGGCAGAGGTCGGTGAAAAACGCGACCGTTCCAGCCAGCCCATCGGCGAGCGCCGGATTCGCGGCGCCTTTGGCGTCCAGTTCAACCACGTCGAGGACAAATTGCCGCGCGGCCAGCAGCCAGCAAAGCGCGTCGGCCAGCGGGAAGGTCACGCCTTGGCGGGACTTGTGATAGAGTTTGGCCCCGTCGGCGTCGGTCGTGGTTTGGACGTGATTGAGTGTCCAGAGCCAGAGTTGCATGGCGGTGGCGAGGGTGCAGGAGCCGGTACCGGGCCGTTCGGAGGCGATACGCCGCATCTCCAGAATCCACTGCTGAAATTGCGCGAGGAACAATTCATTCGTCATCGTGATGGAAAGCTGGAGGCGTTGCACGGCTTCGGGGCCTTCGTAGGTAGCCTCGAGCTGCGCGTCCATCCATTTCTGGCCGAGGAATCCGGGACAATCCTCCGTGACACCGTACCCGCCCATGAGGCTGACGGCTTCGCGCATCATGTTGGCGCCGTGGCCGGTGTTCCACAGCTTGCAGGCGGGGCAAAGGACGTTTGCCAGCGAATCGAGAATCACAAACTGCACCAACGGGTCGGCTTGCAAAGGGGCCGCGGCATTCGGCTCGCGCGCGCCCACCGGTTGCAAAGCCAGTTTCAACAGTTCCAGCGCGTCCTGCTGTTTCTTCATCAGTTCCTTGAACGCGGCGCGCCCGGTGAGTTTTTTCTCCGCAAGCCACTGGTCCTTTTGCTTTTCCAATGGATCGAGTTGGTCAAAAAGCCGGGCGGCCTCGAATCCAAGGGACGCGCTCGCCTCGCCCGTGGCCCAGATGTCCACCAGCCGGTGCAGCACGTCTTCCTTTTGCTGCAGACCGAGTTCATAACGCGGCGTGCCGGGCGCGCCTTCACCGCCGCGAAACCGGCGGCGATGGTAAAGAATCACCGGCTCAACGGCGGACAGCAGTTTCGCGGAAGTCATCAGGCCCACGGTGACGCGCGTCCGCCGGAAGACCGCCTCGATGATTTCGCCGTGCGAAAAATTTGGAACGATGACGCCGTCCTTGACGGTGTAACCGCCGATGATGCGGCTGGCGGGAACGCGGAGGTTGAACACGGGATCGTTGGTCGAGGAAAGCTGATGGACGAGTTTCTTGGTGGGCGTGCCGCGGTCGAACTTGCCGGGGTCCGTTTCCTCCAGGATGATCATGCAACTGCCCTTGATGCGCTCGTCGTCGGATTCCACGGCGGCGGCGACCACGTTGGCGAAGCCCATGTTCGTGATGAAGCGGCCGCGTTTGTCCACCTGCAGCACCGGCTCGCCGCCGGCCTGCCACTCGGCCACGCGCACCTTGCCGGCCAGCATGCCGGTCTCGACGCCGACGAACGGGATGGGTTCGGTGAGCGCAAACGCGGCGCGGATTTGTTTGCGGTTTTCCCCCGGTTTCAGCGGCGCGGCCCCGCCAACGTATCTGGCTTTCTGTTCCGGTGTGCCGCGCTCGTGAATGGGCGCCAGGCCGAGATTGCCGGCGAGGCTGCACGTGGCGGCGCCGGCATCCACCCATGACAACTCGAACGCAATCAGTGCCAGCACGAGATTTTTGGGCCCGGCGATGAACCCGCCCTGTTCAGGATCGAGGAACGCGGCGGTGATGCCGCTTTCGTCGAAGTGCGGGAGCAGGGCGGCCTTTTCCGGCGTCCACTCATGTGAATTGCGGCCGCCAGCGGCGACGAGGCGGGCGACCGGCCCGCGCGCCACGCCGCGTGTGGATTGGACCAGCATGTGCAATTCGTAACGGTCGGCGAACCGCCACATGATCTGGCGGACGTCGTCGCCGGGCAGGGTGTTCAACCCCGGCGCCGTTTCTTCCATGACAATCGTTCCCATAAAAATCCTTCCATTTCGGACCGTTGCTTTTGTCGGCAAAATTTTCCGCGCGTCTTCCGCAACCCAAACAGACAACGAATCTTACATAAGAATCGTTCGGTTTTCAAAAATAAAAATTTGATTTTCTAAATAATAAATGATCTCCAAAAACAATCCCCTTATTCAGGAATGTTTTTGCACCCACAGCAACGCCTGTTTCAACCAGTTGAAATTGAAATAGCCATGCCGGTACCCGTAGCAGGCCAGCAGCAATCCGCCGAAAACCACCGCCCATTCCCAACAGAGCGTTTTCCCTTTGCGGCCCTTGACGAACGCGAGCGCGGCCAGGAGGTTTCCGCTCGCCGCGGCAGCCAGCCCCCAAAACTGCAACTGCCAGCCGGTGGAAACAGAGGAGATCTGCCAGTCGCCCAGTTGCGCGCGGGTGGCCGCCGGCAGGCCAATCAGCAGCAGCGCCAGCAACGCACAGTTCGTGGCGATGATCAAAAAACGCTGCATGGTTTTGGTTGGAGCGCGGGATTACGGCCGCCGAAAACGGCGCTCACAGAACGCCACTACAATTCAATTGATTTTCTCCGCGACCTGGTATTGGAACATCCGCTTCTTCATCCAGCGCACCGCGAGCAAATCGTAGAACGACGCGAACAGCCGGTTCCACACGCCGTAATGGGCCTGCCCGGCGAACCGCGGGTTGTTGCGCACTTCGATTTCCGTGACCGTGAAACCCTCGATCTTGAACAGCGTTGGTAGAAAGCGGTGCATGCCCTTGAAAAATTTCAGGTTGTCAATGCACTCGCGCTTGAACGCGCGATACGTGCAGCCCGCGTCGGATATTTGCTCGCCGCTCAACTTGTTCCGCACCCAGTTCGCGATGCGCGATGAGGCGATGCGGATGAAATGGTCGCCCGCGCCGCGCACCTTCACGCGCGTGCCGCAGACGCAGTCGTAATGCTTCAGCGCCTCCAGAAATTTCGGCAGGTCCCGCGGGTCGTTCTGCAAATCGGCGTCCACGGTGACGATGTATTTGCCGCGCGCGGCCTTCATGCCGGCGAAGCTCGCCGCCGACTCGCCGCAATTGAACGCGAACCGCTGCGCGCGGATGCGGCCATCGCCCGCCGCGAGTTCCTTGAGGATTTCCCAGGATTTGTCCCGGCTACAATCGTCGGTGATGACGACCTCGTACGCCAGTCTGAGCGGGTCCACCGCCTCGCGGATGGCCTTGATAAGTTCGCGCAAACTCCCTTCCTCGTTGTAACAAGGAACGACGAGGCTGATTTCGGGTTGGTCTGCCATTTATGAGGTGGTTCTCTGACGCAACTTGACCGCGCGTTCGCAACATTCGGAAATTATTTTCTGCAATTCCTTCTTGTCGCCTGGTTCGGCGTATTGGCTTGCCAAAGCGGTCAACGGTTCGACCGCCGGGGAATGACGTGCAATCAACATGGTGATGTCGTTTTCGTAAACCGCCGCCCGATCCATGTCGAATTGCCGATACAATGACGGCAGCGCGTAAAGTTTCAATACAACCAAACCTTCGACCGTCACCGCCGGAACTTCCAATTCTGCGAACGGATGCCTGGTCGCAAATTTTTCCGCGACGATCTTGAACAGCGGATTTTTCGTCAGCAACAAATCCACCTGGATACTGCGGAATTTCCCGCGCGCAAATAGATCGTTCCGGTCTTCAATCCTCAATTCAGGAAGCTTCTCCAGCGCGGCGACGGACATCAGTAAGTCCACGTCCTTTGTGTTGCGGCCTTTGATGTAAGTAAGCATCGCCAAACCGCCGACGAGCAGATAATCCACGCGGCGTTCCGCGAGCAGGCGGAACAAGTCCATCGCGTCCTGCGGCACGGGCATGGCCGGTTTGGGCGGCGCGCCTTCGCGCAATTGCGGCGGCCCATCTTCCGTAGCAGGGCTGCTGTGGAGAGTGGACGCGTCCATCCATCGGCGCGGATCGGCTTCCCACGCATCCCGCAACACCTCGGCCACGCGCCGCAAACTGACGCCTTCGGGCAACGTGACTTCGCGTTTTTCTTTGGCTGCGGCAGTCATTCAGGTGACTGCATTTTACCAGAGAAGACGCCCAAAAACCAACAGAACTAATCCGCGAATTTCGCGAATTGTCGCGAATTTCTCGCAGGGGAGTCCAAACGCCATTCGCCCCAATCGTCCATCCCAAAATGAATTCCGGAAAAGAGTCCGTGGCCGATGCGGAATTCGGAATGCATATTGCGAAGCGCGCTTATCCGCCGCCGTTTCCACCTTCGTTGGACTTCGGCGAGACAGGTCACTTTGGCGTGACAAGCCGGTCCGTCCCGTTTGCGGGTGCGCCTCGTCCGCCTTTGTTCCACGACCTCCCTCATCCCGGCCTTCTCCCCACGAAGAAGAAGAATCGTCCACCGTCGCTTTGAAAATTCGCGCGACGGGATTTGCCGGACGGTCAATCGATGCACCGAGACCGTGGATGGTTAAATCCTCTCCCGGAGGAGAGGACACAGGTCAGGGCGGGCGTCAAAACAAAATTCATTCCTCAGGGCCACCTTGCGCGGGACGCGCGCGCTCCCGCTCATCCAACGGACATCCCGGCGCGATGTCTCCACCGAAAATTCGCGTTAATTCGCGAAATCCGCGGATGAGTCATTTCTTCCCGTAAAATTCCCCAATCGCGTCGCAGACCTTGTCGGCGGCATCGAGTCCCATCTCGCCGTGGATGGGCAGCGACAGAATTTCCTTCACGGCCTGCTCGGTCTTCGGCAGGCGCGGAATGTTTTTGAACCGGTTTGTGATCGCCGGCTGTTGATGGTTCGGCACCGGGTAATGGATGCCGGTTCCGATGTTCCGCTCGCCCAAGAACTTTTGCAGCTCGTCGCGCTTTTCGGAGCGCACAACATACATGTGATACACCGCGCGCGCCCACGGCTTTTCCACCGGCGTTGCGACGATACCCTTGAGCCGTTCGTTGTAACGCGCGGCAATTTTACGGCGGTTGTCGTTGAAGCCATCGAGATGCTTCAACATCACCCGGCCAATCGCGCCCTGGATTTCGTTGAAGCGCACGTTGAACCCGGCGAAGTCGTGATGGTATTTGTCCTTGCGCCCGTGATTGCGCAAGGCGCGGACTTTTTCGGCGAGGGCGTCGTCGTTCGTCACAAGACAGCCGCCGTCGCCGAGCACGGTAAGATTTTTGGACGGGAAAAACGAGAAGGCGCCGAAATTGCCCATTGAGCCGACCGTTTTGCCGTTGTATTTCGCGCCCTGCGCCTGCGCGCAATCCTCGAGCACCCACAGTTTGTGCTTCGCGGCGATTTGAAACACGCGGTCCAGATTCACCGGGTGGCCGTAGAGATGCACCGGAATG
>JBEKEJ010000137.1:0-8310 GCA_050013895.1 Verrucomicrobiota bacterium
CTATCCCAAACTGCCGGCACAAAGCGGAAAACTGACCACGCCTCGTGACCAACGCTCCCCTGATGAAAGCAATCTTTTGATCCATCGGTCGGACATCAAGCCAAGGCATGGGCCAAAGCCTAACCTCAACCTGTTACCGATGTCTTGATACTCTACAGCAGCGCGCCGTCCCTACCAGTTTCCGGGAACTGCGATCATTCCACGACGCGCCGGCCCTTTTTTCGGTTGTAATACTGTTCCTTGATCCACCGGTAAGTCACAACGAGGCCCTTGTCCAGCGGCGTGTCCGGCTCCCAGCCCAGGACTTTCTTGATGAACGTGTTGTCGCTGTTGCGCCCGGCAACCCCGCGCGGCGCAGTCCGGTCGTATTGCCGTTTGAGCTTCACGCCGGCAATCTTCTCGATTTTCGAGAGTAGTTCGTTGACGGAGACAAGTTCACTGGTGCCGAGGTTGATGGGCGTGGCAATCAAATCATCGCAATGCATGATCAGGTCAATGCCCTTCACGCAGTCGTCAATATACATGAAGCTGCGGGTCGGCGTGCCGTCGCCCCAGATCGTGATGCTCTTCCTGCCGGCATCAATGGCCTCGATGACCTTGCGGCACAGCGCCGCGGGCGCCTTTTCGCGTCCGCCGTCCCAGGTGCCGTTTGGACCATAGACGTTGTGGAATCGGGCGATCAGGGTCTTCATCCCGCGTTCGGCCCAGTATTCCTGACAGAACATTTCGGAAATGAGTTTTTCCCAGCCGTAACCGCGCTCGGCCATCGCCGGGTAGGCGTCGGATTCCTTCAACGCGCGGACGTTCGGGTCCTGCTGCAGGTCGGTGTTGTAGGCGCAGGCCGACGAGGAATAAAAGTAGCGGCGGACCCCGGCGCGATACGCGGCCTCGATCATGTGGGTGTTGATGAGGATGCTGCGCAGGCACTCGACGCGGAAGCGTTCGATGAAGCCCATGCCGCCCATGTCGGCGGCGAGTTGATAGACCTCAACCGCGCCTTCGCAGGCGCGCCGGCAATTCTCTTGCTGGCTGACATCGAGACAGAGCGATTCGACGCCCGGCACCTTGAGATACCATTCGTAAAGCGGTTTCTTGTCCACGGCGCGAATCCGCGTGAACCCCTTTTTCGTGAAGTAAAGCGCGAGGTTGCCGCCGATGAAACCGCCCGCGCCGGTGATGAGGATCAAGTCGCCTTTTTTTTGGGGCGGGTCTTCCTCAACGAGTCGTTTTGTTTCCATAACATTTGCGCGTTCGCGGGCCTGTTCCATCGAAGCTGTGAAATCCCGGGGAGTCAGCTTCTCAAGATTTTCCCCGTAAAATATGGGGGAAACCAGCCCGTCCGGGCAAGGAAAAATGCCGCGGTCAAGAGGGTCGGGCGCATCCGGGGGCCAGCACCGACTCCGGACGCATTAGCGGAGCGCCGGTCTCCGATCCGGCGAATTCCTGACGCCGCCCCCAACGAGCGGCGTGATTCGGCCAGGAACGCCGGATTTATCCGGCAGGACGTTGCATCTGACCCAGCGCTGCCGCATGAATGCGGCGTTCCGGGGGCGGTGTCAAGGGCGTCGTCGCCGATCTTGGCCTCCGCTTTCGCGCTTTGCACTCCCGCCGGGATCTGCTTTCATCGCGCCATGCCGAAACCGCTGCTCACCGCCATCGCCAATTATTGCGACCGGATTTTGCGCACAAAGGAAAGCCAGGACTACGAAGGCGCCATTAACGGACTGCAGGTGGAAAATCGCGGCAGCGTCACGCGCCTCGCCGCGGCGGTGGACGCGAGTCTCGCCACGGTCAAGCTCGCCATCGCGGCCGGGGCGGACCTGATGATTGTCCATCACGGATTGTTCTGGTCGCCGCCGCGTCCGTGGACGGGCAAAAGATACGAACTGCTCCGGTTGCTCGTGGAAAACAACCTGGCGATTTACAGTTCGCACCTGCCATTGGATGCGCATTCCCGGCTCGGCAACAACGCGCGGCTTTGCGCCGCGCTCGGCTTGAAACGGCTGAAGCCGTTCTTCTTCAGCCACGGCCAATTCATCGGGTTTCAGGCGCGCCAGAAGATTTCGCGCGCGGATCTGGCCGGGCGATTGGAGCGCGCCACCGGCGCGAAACCGCGGATGATTCCCGGCGGCAAAGGCGTTTGCGAAAAAATTGGCGTCGTGACCGGCGGCGCGGGCGGCGATCTGAAGCTGGCGGCAGAGGAAGGCGTGGACACGTTCATCACCGGCGAAGGCCCGCACTGGACCTACGCGGCGGCGGAAGAACTCGGCTTGAATGTCTTCTATGGGGGCCATTACGCGACGGAGACGTTCGGCGTGAAGGCGCTGGCCGCGCATCTTTCCAGAAGATTCAAGGTGCCGTGGGAATTTCTATATCACCCGACCGGATTGTAGCCGGCTTTGAACCGGGCATTTCACAGCTTGATTGTCCGAGGGTGGTGCTTGCTGTTTGCCTGATTAACACCGTGTCAAGTTGCCGTATTTGTCGGGGTCACGATGTCCCCAGTCTTTCCCAATTACTGGAATAAATTGGCTTGACAACCAGGTTAAAATACATTAAAAGCAACTTATTCAGGATGTGAAATAAACAACAGATTTGGCGCATGCTTGCGATTCTGCCGGTACGCGACAATCAAAACAATAGTCAGCAACTCAAATCGTATGAAAACGACAAATCTACTTAAAGGAATCGTCCAACAATTGGCCGCGATAACGCTCTTGACGTCAGCGGCGAGCGTTCAGGCGCTTGGCACTATTTTTATAGTGGACTCCCAGCAGGAGTTCAACGCCACAGGCATTTCGGCGTCTCCGGGACAGGTTTTTCAATTCCAAGCCTCAGGTAGTGTCGACCTTTCAGCTACAAATGGGTCGTACATCACCGATCCCAATGGGACGATCTTGTTCGCTCCCCCAGTTGGCTCTGGCGCGTACAATTTTTTTACCACCTGGGCTGACCCACTCGGGGGCGCTCCGGTAGTGGGCCAAAAAAAGACTATCGATCCATTTTATTATGGACCGTACTCCCCATTGGGTGGTGCGCCCTATGGCGCATTAGTCGCTGGTTTTTCGTCCATTCAGAATCCCACTTTATACAGTGACTTTACGGGCTTCACCTTGATAGGAGCGTCGGGGAGTATCACTGCGCCCATCAGCGGTGGCTATTTATTTCTGGGCGTCAATGACAATCACGTTACTGACAACTCCGGCAGTTTCACGGCGCAGCTGGTTCCTGAGCCAGCCGCTCTGTCACTCGCACTTGTTGGGGCGGCACTTTTTGGCTGGATGAAAAGGGGAAGACATTCTGCTAACAGCGATTAAGTGGTGATTGTCAGCAGGGGAAAAGCCATTCTGCAAGAAAAGATTTCTCAGCCGGTCTCGCAACTGCTGATTGTGCGCGCTGGATTGATCCGTTTGGCAGCTCGGAGTGTGCCTTCCGCACTAAAGTGTTGAAGGTGGATGTCGTCCGGCTACGTATCTTAGGGATTAAATCGGGCAAGAGCCAGTTCGGGTCGATCCCCCAACGGGACGAGGTCTTCCTTCTCTGCGAACAAGCGAGCGGGCCAGTCCGTCCAAATCATCGGTTGCGCCAAGGAGAAGCCAACGTTCGCGGATACGGTTTTCCTTTGCTTTAGGCGCATAAATCGCTCGACACGCGGCGGTGGGACAATTCATTTTTGGCGCAACGAATTATGATGCCGGCTGAATTTGATTATCTGATTGTGGGCGCGGGCTTTGCCGGCGCGGTGCTTGCCGAACGATTAAGTTCCCAACTTGGCAAATCCTGTCTCGTGGTCGAGCGGCGTGATCACATCGCGGGGAATGCTTACGATTTTTACGACAAGGCGGACGTTCTAGTGCATCGCTATGGTCCGCACTATTTTCGAACCAACTCCGATCGCATTGTCGCCTATCTTTCGCAATTCACGGACTGGCACCCGGTCGAGTATAAAATTCTTTCGTGGACACATGGCCGTTTTTGGCAGTTCCCGATCAACCTGCACACCTTCGAGCAATTGCTCGGTCGTCCGTCCACGACCGAGGAAATGGAGGCAACGCTGGCTCAATGGCGGGTGCCGATTGAAAACCCGCGTAATTCGGAAGAACTCATTATTTCGCAGGTGGGCGTCCGTCTCTACGAAATGTTTTTCAAAAACTACACGCGCAAACAATGGCGGTGCGAACCGAAAGATTTGGATCCGAGTGTGTGCGGGCGTATTCCGATACGCACCAATCGCGACGACCGTTATCTATCGGAAAGGTTTCAAGCCTTGCCCAAAGACGGGTACACGCGCCTGTTTGAGCGGCTACTGGCGAATCCGAAAATCAAAGTCATGTTACGGACGGAATTTCGGGAAGCGATGGGCTCTGTGCGCTACCGGCATTTGATTTACACCGGGCCAATTGATGAGTTTTACAATTGTTGTTACGGGGCGTTGCCGTATCGCTCATTGCGGTTTGAGCCGGAGACGGTGGGGAAAGAATATTTTCAGCCGGCGATGCAGGTGAATTATCCAAACGATCACGAATTCACACGCATCGTTGAAATCAAACACGCGACCGGTCAAAAAGTGGCGGCAACAACCATAGTCCGCGAATATCCACAGGACTATCTTCCGGGGCGCGAACCCTATTATCCGATTCCCATGTCCGCTACTCAGGCGCTCTACAAGCGTTATGCCGAACGCGCGGCGGCGGAGAAGAGCGTGAGCTTCATTGGGCGCCTTGCCACTTACCGCTATTACAACATGGATCAAATCGTGGGAATGGCATTGACAGAATTCGACCGCCTGCGACAAGTCACGGACTGAAGAAATGAAGTTAAACATGTTCTGCCCCATCGTCCTTTGATTCACCAGTTCTTGCGGTTTGGGCATCCAGGCCGCACTTTGCGATTGCGCTGGCGGTATTGTGGTCCCGGTTTTATACAGCAGCCTCCGCCGGTTTTTCATCATGAACCGGGTTCTTAATTTTCCGTAGCCGCCAGCCGGTCGAGCCCCCTCTCAAGATCAAAACTTGTTTTCAGGGAATCCGATTTGTGCTGTCTTGAAGGATTGGACTCGCAATTTTGGAGAACCGACAGTACTTATCAGGCATTGAATTACTCGCGCATCATAACGGTAATCCCGGTTTACAACGGTCAGGCTTTCATCGGCCAAACCCTGGCTTCCGTGGCCCAACAGACAATGAGGCCGGACCGGGTGATTGTCCTTGATGATGGCTCGACGGATGCCACGCCGGAAATTGTCCGCGATTTCAAGGAATTGGCCTGCGAATACATCAGGAATCCGGCGAACTTGGGGTTGGTTAAAAATTACAATCGGGCGCTCGATTTTGCGAAGGAGACCGATTATCTGCAAATTTTGCACGCCGATGACCTGATTGAACCCGATTTTTACAGAGTCATGGCGGGATTATTGGAAGATTGCCCCGGCCGGGGGATGGCTTGGTGCCTGGATGAACGGATAGACGAGAACAACCAGAAGTTGAGTTTATCCGGCAAGGCCGACGGCCGCGTCAGGGTTTTTTCCAAAGACCAATTCCTGCGGGCAAAAGCGGAGCTTGGGAACCAGGCCTTTTGCGCGACCTTGTTTAAGACCGACCGAAAACCGGCGCCATGTCTTTACGAGCCTGAGTTCCTGATTGTCAACGACATGGTTTTTTACGCGGATTTCGCCGTTCATTGCCATCGGCTGGTTCAAATCAATCTTCCGCTCGGGAAATACCGATGGCACGGCAACAACACCACCTCCGCCTACGCTCCCACCATCCAATCGCTCGTGCTGGATGAATGGAAAGCGATGATGCGGAACGAGGGACGGCGCGAGCAAAGCACCAGCATTTTACGGAAATGGAAACTCAAGGGATTGTTTGCCGTGCGCTCCGGCATCAAAGCCAAGCGCTTCCGGCAAAATGGCAACCCTGATTACGCTCGCGAGATTGTTCAGGCTGTGCGCAACATCACCGGCTGGCCGCTTTGGGTGGCCGGACAGGTACTGGTCGAACTGCGTGATCTGGCGATTTACAAAATCGGCGGCCGCACGCGGCATCCAAAGAACATTTACGGTTAGGCCGCCCGTAAAACCTGAGAACGGGGAGGTTGGGGCGTGAAAGAAGCGGTAGAGACAGAGCGCTGCGCTGTCTCCGACCGCGTCCAGCGGGCGGAACGAATGGTGCAAAGGCGGACGCGCGCCTCGGGTCGTTCCGCGCCTGAACGGCGCGGTGACGGCGCAGCGCGCAGCGCGCCGTCCCTACCAATATCAGACTTGGCGGGGGGGATCGCGGCGTCCGGCAACAATCAGAAAGCCGCACAGCAAAATTCCGACGCCGATGGCCGTCAGCGTGATGTAAAACGGTTTGTTCGGCAGGCGGAACTGAAATTCCACCGTATGCGCGCCGGGCGTTAGAAAGACGCCCCGCATGATGAAGTTGCAGCGCAGCAATTCCGCCGGCTGGCCGTCCACGGACACGCGCCAGCGCGGATCGAACATGTCATTGAGCAGCAGCACAGACGGCGCGGCGGCTTGCGCGCCCAGGACGATGTCGGTTGGCGCGTAACTCTTGAATTCGACCGTGCTGGAATTGTCATTGATTGAGTTTGTGGCCGGTGTGGCCGGCAGCGGCGCGGCGAGCAAAACGGTTTTGGCAGGATCGAAGTTTGCGTCACTCAGTGTTTTGAGTGTGGCCAGGTCGGTGGGGTCCAAACTTTTCAGAGCACCATAAGGTTCCTCCGGCAGATACTGCTTTAATTCATCCAACCATCGTTGCAGTGTGGCCGGGTCATTGGTGCTGATTTGCCAGTTGGAATAGAGCCTGACGCGCGGCAACGCGCCGGTGAATTCAAAGAGCGCGATTGCGCCGCTGTTGGCCGGCGCGGCGGTCATTTCCGTCAGTTGAGTCACCTGTTCAATGCCCGGTTTGGGCACAACGTCAAAACGCTGGACGATGCGGAAGCGGTGTTGCGCCGGATCGAGCTGCTCATTCAACACATCCAAAAAGCCAGCCGGTCCGAGCAGGTAGCGGGTGTTGGTCAATGCCCAGCGCCGGGCCAGGAGATATTCCGTGTCGGTGGAATGGGGGACCTGTACCGTCTCATAAGCCATCAAATCCGCCGGCATGCGCGGCATCTGAATTTTATCGAGCGACTGGATGTTGTAATAAGGAAAATGGTGTTGCGCCCATTCGATGCGGTAAAGATCGCCAAACCAGTCATCATAAAGTGGCAAATGCTGTGATACATTGAACGGCAAGAAGGCAACGCGATGTTCGTAAGCTTTATCGCGCAGATAATTAATGATCGGATTGGTTGAGTTGGCCGGATTGGCCGGATCAATGTCGTATTTTTGTATGTAATCCCAGTGTATGATATAGGGCAAATCCGCCCGCCCCAAGTCCGCCACCAGGAACGCGCCGAGCAGGATGCCGCCCAGTCTGGCGCGCCGTCCGGCAAACCCGCCAGCGACGGTGAGCACGCAAAGTCCGGCGGCCAGCGCGAACAACAGAACAAACCAGCCAACTTGTCCGATGCTGAAGGCGGCAATCTGTTTTGCCATATTTTCATCACCGAAACCGACCGTGTGCAAATAGCGCACGAGGGCCGGCTTTTCCGAGGCGTAAATCAACCAGCCGAGCACCGTGACCATGAACGCCGCGGCGCAGGCGTAGGTCCAATGCCGGTCGAAGCCGCGGACTTTTGTCCACCAGTTCTTGAGTTGTGCCGGCGGCGAAGTGGAACCGGCCGCCGGAATTTCCAAATAACGCCGGCTCAAACCGTGGATGCCGTAGGCGAACAACATGACGATCGCCCACGAAAACACGAGCAGGAATTTGGTCGGGTTCCGGATGGTGGAAGCATACGGCAGCATGTAGAAAAATTTGTAGAACCCCGCATATCGTCCGTAAGCCAGCAACAGTGAACCGATCATTACCACGGCCCAGAACCAGATAAATCGCTGTTGGGTTTCGGGGAAGACGGAACGTTGCCGCCGCAACGATTGCGCTATGGCCCAAAGCGCAACCAGGGCCACCAAAATACCGGCATAATTCTGGCCGCCGGTGAACCGAAGGGAATGGACGTTGGCATCCGGTCGAGGACCTTGTTGGTTACCGGCAAAATATTGGGCCCATATTGGATCACGTCCCACGGCGCCCCAATACTCGCCGCCTTTGTAACTGTCCTGGAGGAAGCCCATCATGTTATTGGGGGTATCTCCCCGATAACCAAACAAGCCCGGCACGAACAGACTGAATGTCTCCGTCTTTGGCAGGCTCCATTGCGTCGCAAAAGCCCAGTGCGCTTCTTTCGTCTCGGTGT
>JBEKEJ010000138.1:0-8309 GCA_050013895.1 Verrucomicrobiota bacterium
ACCACCACCACCGCCGCCGCCGCGTCGGCCACCGCCAAAACCACCACCACCTCCGAATAGCTGCATATAAGTCATGCCCGGTGTGGCATCAATCTGGGTTTTTTGCTCGGGCGTGATCGAAGGCGCAACCGCTTTCACGGCTTTGGTGTAGCGCAACATTGCCAGGTCGGTCTGGATTTTACTCACGGCTTCGACCTTGGCACGAACAGATGCCTCGGTCGCGCCGGGGGCCAATGCGGCATCAATTGCTTCCTTTTGGGCAGCGGTGAGTTTCGTCATCAATGCGGTCACTTCAGCCGAGCCCTGCATGGCATCACGCATTTGCTGATTTTGTTCCGGGGTCAATACGCCACCCCGCCCGCCTCGTCCACCGCCACCGCCACCGCCACCGCCGCCGGCTTGCGCCAGCACTTCGGTGCTGCAGGCGAACAAGCTGCCGACCAGAAGCGCGACAACTAACATGGTTTTTGTAGATTTCATAGACTTTGTTTGATTTTTGTTATTCGTTTTATCGTTCCACCGCCCCAAACTGAAACGGTGGTCTGCTTTGTCAGACGCGCAGGGTGCTGAAAGGTTACAACCGGCGCAACACTTTCGCCGCCGCCGTGACCGTTCGGTCAATGTCCGCACCCGTATGCGCGGTGGAAATGAAACCGGCCTCGAATTGCGACGGTGCGAGATAAATGCCTTCGTCCAACATGCCATGGAAATACGTTTTGAACCGCGCGCGGTCGCTGTTCATCGCGTCAGCCAGATTTTGCACGGGCTTGCTTGTAAAATACGCGCAGAACATCGAGCCGCAACGGTTGAACGTGACCGGCGCGCCGGCGGATCTTGCGGCATCTTTCAACCCCGCTTCGAGTTGCGCGCCGAGTTGTTCGAGCCGCGCGTAGGCGTTTTCGGATTTCAGATTCGCACGCCCGCCCTCACCCTGACCCTCTCCCCCAGGAGAGGGAACAGCTTTCGAACCTCGCCCAGAATTTGTTCGTCGTGCAACATGCTTTCCACCCGACGATGATCCTCCCTCTCCCATCGGACGGGAGAGCGCCGGGGTGAGGGTTGCTCCAAGCTCTTCAAGGGCCGCGATGCCCGCCGCCATCGCCACCGGATTGCCGCTTAACGTTCCAGCCTGATAAACCGGTCCGACCGGCGCGAGCAAATCCATGATGTCCGCTCGGCCGCCGAACGCGCCCACCGGCAGGCCGCCGCCGATGACTTTGCCGAACGTGGACAAATCCGGCGTGATGCCAAAGCGTTCCTGCGCGCCGCCGCGCGCGAGACGGAATCCTGTCATCACTTCGTCAAAAATCACCAGCGCGCCGGCGGCTCTCGTGATTTCACGGAGAAATTCCAGATAGCCCGGCTTGGGCAGATAAACTCCGGCGTTGCCCGGCACCGGTTCCAGGATAATGCCGGCGATTTGTTTTTTGTTCGCGGCGAACGCGGCTTTTACCGCGTCAATGTCGTTGAACGGCAGAACGATGGTGTGTTGCGTGAACGCCGCCGGCACACCGGCGCTGTCGGGATGGCCAAACGTGAGCGCGCCGGACCCGGCCTTCACCAGCAGCGAATCCGCGTGGCCGTGGTAACAGCCGTCGAACTTGATGATCTTGTCGCGCCGGGCGAAACCGCGGGCCAGCCGGATGGCGCTCATGCATGCTTCCGTTCCCGAATTGCACATGCGGACCTTCTGCACGCCGGGCACGAATAAACAAATCAACTTCGCCATCGTCACTTCAAACGGATTCGGAATGCCGAAGCTCGTGCCGCGTTCGGCGGCGGCCTTGACGGCGGCAATGATCTTCGGATGCGCGTGGCCGAGAATCGCCGGTCCCCAGGTGCAGACGTAATCAATGTAGTCGTTGCCATCCACGTCCCAGACGCGCGCGCCTTTCGCCCGGTTGACGAAGAACGGCTGGCCGCCGACGGCGCGGAATGCGCGCACGGGCGAATTGACGCCGCCGGGGATGTATTTCAACGCCTCGGCAAAAAGTTTTTTGGATTTCGCGCGGTTCACGGACGCAAATTTAACCACCAAGGCGCGAAGACTCAAAGCAGAATACATTTTAACCACGGATGGACACGGATTTTGGCGGGGCGAGAACGGTGGCCATCTGCCAAGAACCTGCGAACCCAAAGCTTGTTGCTCCGTAGCGGCGCGTCGGCAGACCGCCGCTGATCAAAATCAAAATGGCGGCGCTCTGCCGAGACGCCGCTACGCCCGCTCAATACACTGGCACCAGCACCGCCCGCTTGCTCCGCCAAACTTGAATCCACGAATTACGCGAATTTGCGAAGGAAAAGCAAATTCGTGTCCATTCGCGCAATTCGCGGATACGGCGTAGTGGATTTCGGGAGAAAGCCGCTATTTGAATTCCCGCCACGGTTTGCGGCGCTCTGCCGAGCCGCCGCTACGTCAGGATATCGGCGCGACAAGTCCGCCCGTTCCCCCTGCGGCATTCGGATTTATTTCCGTAAAAAAGTTTCCGCCAGCGAACCCTTCTCCGTGCGAACGACCGTGCCGGCGCCGATGTTTTGCCGCGCGAACCAGCCGTCCTTGGTTTCCAAAACAAACTGGATGTCGTCGCGCGCGGCGACCACGCCATTCGTGTCGTTCTTTTCGAGGTGATGGATTTCCTGGATCGTCCCGTCGGGCGTGATGTAGGCGGCGGAGATGGATTCGGGGCAGTTCTTCATCCAGAATGATGCGCGCTGCGGCACCCGCAAGACGAACAGCATCGCATCGGTTTCCTGGATGTTCGTGCGGAACATCATGCCGGTCATTTCCTGTTGCACGGTCAGCGCCAGTTCGGCGTCCAGGGTTTCCGCACCAAGATAAATTTTCATGGTCGGCAGTTTCGGTTGCGCCTGTTTTGGCAGCAAATCGTCAAGAGACGGCGGCGGCGCGGCGGTGTCGCCGGACTTTTTGCAGCCCGCCAACAACGTCGCCGCTAAAAACAACGCAATGAATCCTGTCAGTTTCACGTGGCAAGAGTGCGACAAGCGACGGCGATTTTCAATCAAACGTTGAACGGCAAACGCGTGGTTCAGTGTCCGGAGCCAGAGTCGTGACCGGCGAACCGCATCCCCCGGCCATTCAACTTTCAGGCCGGTTGCGCCGACAAGGCCTCAGCCGCCGGCGCGGGAACGGTTTCCGCCGGGGCGGGAACACGCTCTTGCTTGCTATCGGGAGCGGCATCCAGGCATTTCCGGACTGTCTGGGCCAATTGGGGCGGCAGATAGGGTTTGGCGAGAAAAGCGGAGCTGTTTGTGCCGGAATCATTTTCCATCAATTCGGAACTGTAACCGCTGGTGTAGATCACTTTGAGACCGGGCTTCTGTTTTCTTAATTTCGCCGCCAGGTCGTTGCCCGACATGCCGCCGGGCATGATCATGTCGGTCAGGAGCAAATCAACCTGGCCATTGTGCTCGTCCCAAAGCCGCAGGGCTTCCACACCGGACGTGGCGGCTAGGACGCGGTAGTGGTAGCCTTGGAGAACGTGTCGCACCAGTTCCAGCAGACCGGTTTCGTCCTCAACCACCAGAATGGTTTCTTCGCCTCCCTGTGCCAGCTTGGGTTCAACCGTCGGTGAGGCGGGTACCTGGCGGATTTCGCCGGCCGCCGGCAGAAAGACCCTGAAGGTGCTGCCGGTGCCAATCTCGCTATGTACTTCGATCCAGCCCTGATGTTGTTTGACCATGCCGTAGATGGTGGCCAGGCCAAGCCCTGTTCCTTTGCCCACTTCCTTGGTGGTAAAAAACGGTTCGAAAAGCCGCTGCAATACTGTGTGGTCCATGCCGCAGCCGGTGTCCGTAACCGCCAAACATACGAACCAGCCCGGTCGGGCCTCAGAAAACTGCCGCGCATGGGCGACGCTGATTTCAACGGCGGAAGTCGCAATGAGCAATTTGCCGCCGTGAGGCATGGCGTCACGCGAGTTGACCGCCAGGTTCATGACAATCTGCTCGATCATGCCGGTGTCCGCTACGACGTGCGGCAGGTTGGGCTGATAGCAGGTCTCCAACACGATGTCCTCACCGAGCATCCGCGGAAGCATATTTTCCAGATTTTGCAACACCAGATTCAAATCGAGAATTTTCGAGCGGAAAATTTGTTTGCGGCTGAACGCGAGCAATTGCCGGACGAAGCCGGCCGCACGTTCCGACGCCGCGGAAATTTGCTTCAACGATCTTACCGAGTTCGAGTCCGGTGGCGTGACGTTGAGCAACAGCCCCGCGTGCCCCTGGATGACGGTCAAAATGTTGTTGATGTCATGCGCCACGCCGGCGGCCAACTGGCCTACTGATTCCATTTTTTGTGACTGCCGCAATTGGGCTTCCAGCGTCAGACGTTCGGTGATGTCCTCAACCGTGACGACCATGCCATCAATGTTGTTCATGGCGTCAAAAAGCGGCGTGGCGTTGGTCGAGAGCAAAGTGTGACGGCCATTGGGACAATCCCTCGTATAGCGGACGTCCTGCGCCGACTGGCCGGAAGTGAGGACTTGTTTCAACAGCGAGGGTTGCTCAACCAGTGGATTGCCTTCCAAATCGGTCGAGCGCCAATCCAGAACACTGCATATCCTCCGGACAATGGCGTCCCTGGTCAGGCCGAGCACTTCCTCGGCTCGATGGTTGGCAAAAGTGATTTTTCCCGCCCGGTCGGTGACGACAATGCCGACGGGGCTGGTTTCCATGATGCGGCTGATGAGATCGCGTTCACGGCGGAGACGTTCCTTGGCGTTTTGACCTTCGATGGCATAGCGGATGGCGCGTTCCAGTTTGTCGGCGTCCAACTGGCCTTTGATCAGGTAATCGGCGGCCCCGGCCTTCATGGCTTCCAGATCAATTTCGTGATCGCCCTGGCCGGTAAGAAGAATCATCGGCGGACGGCCATTGAACGACTGCGATTCGCGCAACAATTCCAGCCCGGTCCGTTCACCCAGGCGATAATCCAGCAGGCAGATGTCGTGTTCGCGCCGTTGCAGCGCCGCCAGCGCAGCATCGTAAGTGTCAATCCACTCAAGCTGATATGGGGGATGCCCGATTTGACCGACCAGATCGCGCGTGATGATATAGTCATCCTCATCATCATCCACCAACAGGACTCTGACGGCGGGGTCGGTCATAAAAACGGGCTACGCCCCTTCCTGTGGAAGTTTGACGACTTCGAACCAATACTGGCCGAGGACCTTGACCAATTCCACCAGCGACTTGAACGTCACGGGCTTGGTAACGTAGGAATTCACACCGAGATCATAGCTGCGCACAATATCCTCTTCGGCCTTTGAGGTGGTGAGGACGACGATGGGAACCCGGCGCAGGATGGGGTCCGCCTTGATTTCTTTGAGCGCTTCGCGCCCGTCTTTGCGTGGCATGTTCAGGTCGAGCAGGATCAGGCCCGGCAATGGTTCGCCGTTCAAATCTTCGTAGCGACCGCGCCGCCGCAAATAATCCATCAATTCCTCGCCGTCTTCCACGCAATGAAGTTCGTTGGCCAGGCGGTTTTCCACAAACGCCTCGCGCGTCAACTGCCGGTCGTCCGGGTCGTCGTCTGCCAAAAGAATTGTAATCATTTTTCCTTCCTTTTTCATGGTTTCCTCATTCGTTATGAGCACCGTTGTTCGCCCCTTTGAAATGGGTCGCCGGCAATGTCACGATAAACGTCGCCCCCGACCCCGGTTTGCTCTTTGCGGTGATGTCACCGTGGTGAAACACCGCAATTTTCCGGGCTATCGCCAGCCCCATGCCCGTCCCTTCGTACTCGTTCCGGCTGTGCAGCCGCTGAAACACATTAAAGATTCGATCCAAATATTTTTCGTCGAACCCGATACCGTTGTCGCTGACCGTCAAGCGGCAAAGTTCTTCCTCCGGCGCATCCGGACCGGCCTGCGGTGCGCGACCGGAGAACATATCCGCTCGAACTTCCACCACGGGCGGAACGTCGGGACGATGGAACTTGAGGGCATTGCCGATCAGGTTTTGCAATAATTGGCGCATTTGCAGCGGTTCCGCGTCAATGACCGGCAGTGTTCCCACGGTCACGCGCCCTTTGACCAGTTCGATCCGCCCCTCCAAATCGCTCACGACGTCGTCGGCCACCTTGGCCAAATCCACCGGTTCGAATGGTCTTGCCTTGGTCGTGACGCGAGAAAAAGTCAGCAGCTCGTTGATCAGGTTTTGCATGCGCGCTGCCGCCTTTTGCATCCGCACCAGACAATCACCCGCTTCCGCGTCCAGGTTCTCGCCGCACTTTTCCTTGAGACGTTCGCCAAAAACCACGATTTTGCGCAGCGGCTCCTGCAAATCGTGCGAGGCCACGTAGGCAAAGTCCTGCAATTCGCGATTGCTGCGCTCGAGCTGGGCCGCGAATTGGCGCAGCTTTTCCTCGTTGTTGCGCAGCGCTTCCTGAACCATTTTTAATTCGTGTATGTCACGCGTGATGCCCACCGTTCCCAAAATCACGCCCTTGGCGTCGTGCCAGATGACCTTGCTGGCGACCGACCAGCGTTTTTGCCCCGATTTGTCACCGGGAACGGCCTTGTATTGTTCCTGATTAATGATGGACTTGCCCGTCCGGATGATGTTCTGCTCGTCCGTAAAAAACTGCGTGGCCAAGTCCCGGGGGAAATAATCGAAGTCGCTCTTGCCCTTCAGTTCCTCCGGCGACCGTGCGCCGAGATCTCGCGCATGAGCCGGATTGTTCAACACGAACCGCCCCTGTTTGTCCTTGGCGTAAATGAAATCCGGCAGATTGCCAATGATGGTGTGCAACAGGTCCCGTTCCCGCGTCAGCCGCGCGTTTTCCCGGACAAGGCGATTGTTCTCCTGCGCCAGTTGCGCGTTCAGGATCGCAGCAACCGGGGAGTCGTCCGAAGGCTCCATCGGACGCCCGGCTTGTGGAACCGGCGCGGCTTCGGTCAACGGCATTTCATTGCGATCAATTGTTTTCATGCCCGAAATCTGACTCCCGGAAGCAACTGGGTCATTAGGAGAAATAAAGCAGATTGAATGCCTTTCTCAAGAAAATCTGTTGTGTCCGCTCTTTGCCACATCCATCCGGCGGCTTGCCATCAAATGGGACACGCCGTCCGTGAAATGATACATCTTCCGTTTCAAGCCGGGATGACGCGTCAACACGGCGATGAAGGAACCCGGCGTCGCCATCGTCCTGGAGCAAGCTCGGGCGTTTTCCATCCGCCGCCGGCAAGATGCCGGACAAGCGCGCTTGCGCGCGGCGCGGCGCCCCGGTAGTGTTCAATCGGTTGCGCCCGTAGCTCAGATGGATAGAGCATCTGCCTTCTAAGCAGAGGGTCGCGCGTTCGACTCGCGCCGGGCGCGCCACTTTCCATTTACGATTGCCGATTTACGATTTACCATTCATTCGCGATGTTGACACTGGAACAACTGGCTGAATTCCTTGAAAAAAATCGCGCCGCCGCGTCCGCGCGGGTGAAGGAATTTTCCGTCGGCGGCAGACATTTCGCCTTCAACTCACAGCCCGCCATCATGGGCGTCGTCAATCTCTCAACGGATTCCTGGTACCGCGAAAGCGTCTGCCTGACGGCGGAGGCCGCCGCTCAACGCGGCCGGATTCTGACCGCGCAAGGCGCGGACTTTGTGGATGTGGGCGCCGAATCCACTCTCGCCCACGCCGCGCGCATGGATGACTCGGCCCAGAACCGCATGCTGGTCCCCGTCGTCAAGGAATTGCGTAAGGCCGGTATCCTGGTTTCCGTCGAGACTTATCAACCCGGCGTCAGCCGCGCCTGTCTCGAAGCCGGCGCGAACATCTTAAATCTCACCGGCACCAATCGTGGTGACGAATTATTTCGCATGGTCGCGGAACACGGTGCCGCGTTGATTATATGTTACGTGCAGGGCGACAACGTCCGCGAAGTCGGCGATTTCGATTTCAGCGGCGACCCGATCGAAACGATGCGCGCGTATTTTGCGCGACAGATCGAAATCGCGCAGCGCCACGGCGTGGAGAGAATTGTCCTGGATCCCGGCCTCGGTTTTTACTACCGCAATTTGCAGGACAGCGCCGTCCGTGTGCGGCACCAGATGAACATCTTCCTGAACACGTTCCGGCTGCGGACACTTGGTTATCCGATTTGCCACGCCCTGCCCCACGCCTTTGAATTTTTCCGCGACGAAGTTCGCTGCGCCGAACCGTTTTTTGCCATGCTGGCCGCGCTGGGCAAAACCGACCTGTTCCGCACCCACGAAGTCCCGCGCATCAAGGCCGTGCTGGACACAATGAAGGTTTTTTAATCCATAGCGGCGTCTCGGCAGAGCGCCGCACT
>JBEKEJ010000139.1:0-8302 GCA_050013895.1 Verrucomicrobiota bacterium
GATTCGGAGCATTACCCGCCGGACGGCAGGCTGCGCGTGTACTGCAGCAAAACTGGCGGCAACGAATGGCAAGCCCTCACCAGGGGCCTGCCGCAGAAAGATTGTTATGTGAATGTGCTGCGCGATGCGATGGCCGTGGACTCGCTCGAACCGTGCGGCGTGTATTTCGGCACGACGGGCGGCCAGGTTTATGCCTCCGCCAATGGCGGCAACTCGTGGGGGCCCATTGTGCGCGACCTGCCGGCAGTCTATTCCGTCGAGGTGCAAACGCTGCAATGAATTGAACCGTGACACACGCGAAATGGCGCGAAAAGAAATAGAGCAATTGGAGCACGGCGGTAGAGCGCAACGGCGGCGGCGCGATTCGAACGTCAGCCGGCTCGCGAAAGCGGCGTGGCGCTTCGCTTCCCGCCGCAGTCCAAAAATTTAACATGATCCGGGTGGTGCTTCCATATCATCTGCGGAACCTGGCCCGGGTGGACGGCGAGGTGCAGCTCGAAGTCCCGGGCCCGGCCACGACGCGCTCGGTGCTCGACGCGCTCGAAGCGCGCTACCCGGTGTTGCGCGGGACCATTCGCGAACACGGCACCCTGAAACGCCGGCCATTCGTCCGATTCTTCGCCTGCAGGGAAGATTGGTCTCTCGAACCGCCTGACACCCGGTTGCCCGACGCGATCGTCAGCGGCGCCGAACCGTTCCTGATTGTCGGGGCCATGGCGGGAGGCTGATCACACCGAAAATATGCAAACAAACCGTCGTGATCTGGAGCATGTTTGGGGAAAGGAATTTTGCCTCCCAGGCGATCGGTCTCGTCATGAGCATGGACAAAATGATCGGCGGCCAGTTTGAAAAGGGCCTCGCGGATTTGAAATCGGCGGCGGCAGCGGCGGACAAATATTAGCCGCTGGACCGGTCCGCCGAAACGGCTTGGCCGCGCTTGAGATTGTCACGAATCCGCGTTAGTTTTCCGGCGTTGGGGCGAATTCACGCTCCGAATTGAAATAATATTTATGCAACGCAAAGCATCAGCCATCTGGCGCGGCGGATTGAAAGACGGCAAGGGCAACCTCTCCACGGAGAGCGGCGTGCTCGCGCAGACGCAATACTCGTTTGGCACGCGCTTCGAGAGCGGCGTCGGCACGAATCCCGAGGAATTGATTGCCGCCGCCCACGCGGGTTGCTTCGCGATGGCGCTCTCGGCGGAACTCGGCAAGGCCGGCTTCACACCCGCATTCATCCGCGCCACGGCGACGGTCACGCTGGACAAGACGGACGCGGGTTGGACGGTCACCCAATCGCATCTGGATCTGACGGCGAAAATTCCAGGCATTGATGAGGCAAAGTTCATCGCCATTGCGGACGGGGCCAAGGCCGGCTGCCCGATTTCGCGTTTGTTGAATGCGAAGGTAACGCTCTATGCGAAGCTGGAGAATTGAGGCGGGCCGCGGCTCGTCCGCGGGTCCCACTCTCGCGTTGTTAAAAAATTCATAACTTTTTGCTTGCCACCACGTGGAGGTCTCCGCATTTTCGTCGAAACCTCGGCGCAAGCCACAAAGTCCAAAGGCATTTATGAAAAAAACAATATGTATGACCTGTTGGCCGGTCGGCCTTTTTGTTGCGGCACTGGCCCTCTTTTTATTCACCGGCTGCAAAACAGCCAGTTCAACCAGCAGTAACGGCAATACGCCGGCAACCGCGATGGCCCCGCCTGCCGCCGCCGCCCCGGCGGTTCCTGCCGGGACCGCGCCGGCGACAGCGGCCATTCGCATTGATGCCGGCTCCACCACCCCCTACACCGATTCCGAGGGCAACGTCTGGCTTCCCGACCAAGGCTTTGCGGATGGAGACAGTGTTGATCGGGGAAGCGATGTCAAAATCGCCAACACCAAAGACCCGGCGATTTACCGCACCGAACATTACGGCATGACTTCGTTCTCCCAGAAGCTTCCCAACGGCAAATACACCGTGAAACTTCATTTTGCCGAAAGCTATGAAGAAATCACCGCCGCGGGACAACGCGTTTTTTCCTTCACTGTCGGCGGACACGAATTCAAGGATTTTGATGTCTTTGCCAAAGCCGGCGGCGCCAAGCGCGCCTACGTTGAAACCGTACCTGTGGATGTCACGGACGGCAAACTTGATATCACCTTCGCGGAGAAGGAACAAAGCCCTGAGATCAACGGGATCGAAATCATTCCGGCCCCCTGAGGGCTGATCTCCTCCGCTCGTCGCGCGCGGGACCGGTTGCGAACTTGCGCCGGGAATGCCGATGGCCATTGCGAGCAGGCGCTTCGGGGGGCGGAGTGTTGTCGCGGCGCATCCAGGGTTGACGCCTGCCGGCTGGCGTTCTATTTCATGTCCGCTGAAAGCCATGAACGATGCGCTGGTGGACAAATTGGCGTTGCCGGGCGGAGGGCAACTGGCTGCGCAGCTTGACCGGACCTTCAAGTCGGCCTGGCGTTCCTACCGGCGGGCGTTCAAGCGGTGCCAGAACAATTCATCCAGGGCCGCCGTTCACCGGTTCCGCGTGGAAACGCGGCGGCGGCTGGCGCTCGTGGACTTGTTTGACCCATTGCTGGCCGGCAATGCGGCGGAGGGGGTTTCCCGGCTCTTCAAACAGCCGTTCAAAGCCTCCGGCCGATTGCGCGATGCGCAGGTGATGTTGTGCGACATGGAGCGGCGGCTTGGCAGGTTTCCAGATGCAAAGTGCTTCAAAAAGGAGCTGCGGCGACGGGAAAAGCGTCTCGGCCGGCAACTGGAACGGAAACTCCGGCGCACAAAACTGAAGCCGTTGAAGAACCGGCTGGACGCGCTTCGCAATGAGTTGCGCGCCGCCGTGAAAAAGGCAAATGGGAGGCATCAGGCGGGGGTGCGTTTGTTAAAAGGCATGGATCGGGCGTTCGCCAACGTCGTTGCGCGGCGGCGGAGCATTGCCCCGACGGAACCGCACGCTACTCATCGCACGCGCGTTGACTTTAAGAAATTCCGCTACATGGTCGAGCAGTTACGGCCGTTGATGCCCGGTCTGGCCGTTGGCCTGCCGGACAAACTGCGCGATTATCAAAAGCTGATGGGCGACATCCAGGATTGCGAGACGCTGCTGACGGCGCTGGATAAGTTCATGCGCGAGGAAGACACCGGGGCCCGCCGGCTCCGTAAATTCCGCGCCGCAGTCAAACGCGACCACGCCAGGCTCATGGCGCGGTATCTGCGGCGTGCCGATGAGCTCTTTTCGTTCTGGAACCCCTCCACCAACCTCCGGTGACGGGCGCGTGGTCTCAAACCGGTTTCTCGATCCGCTCAAATCGCCGGCAACCGCCTCATCCGCCTTCGCGCCGTGCGCTGCAAGACACGCCTTGACCCAAGGTTGGCTCTGGTAAGTCAAACTCAATCTGAATATTCGACAAACTTGGGTTCGATGGGTATGTTTAGCCGCAATGAACCTGTCCAGTAGAAACCCTACCGCGTGGGTCTGTTGGTTTGCTTTGTTCCTGTTCGTTGCTGGCGCATCCGCCCAGGTGGCGGTCCAGATTGGTCAGAATTTCACCGGCAGCACTTATTTCAACGGCCTCAACAACGGCAATTCTGCGGCGATTCCGCCGGATCCCAACGGCGCCGTCGGCCCGAAACATTTTGTGGAATTCATCAACGGCAGCTTCACCGTTTACAACAAAACGAACGGCCAGAGCGTGCAGCGGATTTCCGATGTGAAATTCTGGCAGGACGCCGGGTTGAGCAGCATCTCGACCGGCTCAGGTTTGGCCGATCCGCGCATCATTTACGATCCGGTTTCGCACCGCTGGTTCGCTTCGCAAGTGGATTTTGACGCCAACGCCGCGGCCGCCGGCCGGGACTATACGCTCGAAGCCAATGATTTCCTGCTGGCGGTTTCCACCAACTCCGATCCGAGGTCCTTTCCGGGCAGCAACGGCAACTCCCCCGGCTCGTGGCGCGGGTTCATATTTCAAGCCGACCCGGATTCCGGTGATTTCGCCGATTTTCCCACGCTGGGTTTGGACAGCATCGCCGTTTATGTTTCCGGCGACATGTTTCATGGGCTGACCAATGCCGTTGGCGCGGCGCTGGTTTCGATTCCCAAGGCGGACCTGCTCGCCGGAACGCCGACCATCGCCAACCTGAGTTGGTTTGGGGTGATGAATTACACCAATTGCGGTCAGGTGCTGCAACCGGTGACCTGCTTTGACGGCACCAGCAGCGGCAACATATTGGCGGTGGGAGATGTCGGATCGGACGGCAACGCCCATTCAAACCTGGTGATTTTTGCGGTGCAAAACGCCGCCGGTCCAGGCGCCACCCTTACCCCCAGCACCGTTATCACCGTCAGCCCTTACATCGTTCCCTTCAATTTCGACAATATTGATCCCCCCCAGGGATGGTTCACCGTGCCACAGCCGGACGACACGACAACCTTGGCGGGCAACGACGCGCGCTTCAGTGCCCGGGTATATGCGGTCGGAGGAGTGATCTACGCCGTCCACAGCACCGAGTTGAATGGCCGCATGGCCATCCGCTGGTATCGCATCAGCGCCACCAATGATTCGGTGCTGGAAGCGGGCGTCATCGCGGACCCGGACCTGGATTTGTTCTTTCCCTCCATCGCGGCGAACTCCAGCGGCACGGTCGTCATCGGCTGCAACGGCTCAAGCACAGACACGAATGTCAGTTGCTATGCCATTGCCGGGCAGACGGTCAACGGTGTCACCACCTTCGGCAATCGGATTCTGCTTCAGCCGGGGGGAACCAGTTACCACGGAGACGACGAATTATACGAGGAGTTGTATGATCTGCCGCAGCTCAGCCGCTGGGGCGATTACAGCACGCTTTCGGTGGACCCCGCCGACCCGACGCGCTTCTGGTCCATCCAGATGTTTCCGCCCCCTTCGGACTTTTCCGACGTATGGTCCACGCAAATCACCGAATTGCTGACCAGCCAGCTTTTGCCGCAACTGCGCATTGCGCCGGCAGGCACAAACGTCATGGTTTCCTGGTCGAGCCTTGCCACCGGTTACCAGCTTCAATCCGCCACCAACCTGGCGCCGTCAATCGCCTGGTCGAACGTGACGCAGACAACGTCCACCAATGGCGGGACGATTTCCGTGCTGGTGCCGGTTTCCGGGAATCAAAAATATTTCCGTTTGCAGAAGTAACAGCCGCCGCCTTTGGGAAATTCCGAAGAAGAACGCGCCCGCCGGGTTTTCCGATGAGCGCGTGCAAAGATTGTCGTTTTGCCGGTGCGGGTGCGATTCAACCCGAAAATCGAAATTGGGAGGGATGGCGCGCTGCGCCGTCACCGCGCCGTTCAGGTGCGGCACCGACGAGGCACGCGTCCATCCTCGCACCATTCGTTCCGCCCGCTGGACGCGGGCGGGGACAGCGCAGCGCGCCATCCCTACCACCATTTGCACGCGGCCAACTTCGGTTTTCGGGTTCAAAGCACTTTCTTTGCCCCATCCGGTACGGCCACTTTTGTCGTGCCGACGTCCTTGATTTCAACGGTCGTGTCACGGTCCACGTCGATTTCGGTGCCATTGAAGTCCACCTTGCCCTGCACTTTGATTTCAATCTTGTTGAGCACGCCGTCCTTGAGCCAGAACTTCGCGGAGCCTTTGGGATTGGTGACGGTCGCGCCGCCGCCCCGCCGGAAGGTGAGCAGGTTCTTCGCGCCGTCTTCGGTCAGGTCGCCGGAATAAACATCGCCATCCTTCTTGAGTTCCTTTACCAAGGCCACCAGGTTTGTGGCTTGCGCGGCCGGGACCCTGAAATTGCGCACCATGCCGACGAGAAACCGGCCGGGGCCTTGGTCGCCATTTTCCAGATTGGTGAGCGACTGCCAGTTGCCATCCTGGTCCGTGACCGCCGTTTTTTCGCCTTGCATCATGAACTCGATGGTGTTGTCGCCGAACGTGGACATTTTAACGTAAGTGGCCCCGCCTTTTTCGGTTCTGCCTTCGGTCGGGCCGGGTTTGAACTGGGCGGTGTCGGGGACGACCACGGTTTGATTCCAACTGTAACTGGCGGCGGCGGCGAGTTTTTGGGCCGCGCCGATGACGTCATCCTTGGGGCTGGAGTCCGCCGCGAAAAGCGGAACCGCCAGCAAAGCCAGTGCGCCGAACAAAATATTTTTTTTCATGGAAATGCCTTTGGTTTGATTTGATGTAAAATGCCTTTGGAACAGGCGGCAACCTACTTCCAACGGTCATTGGAAGCAAGGTCGATTCCGGCAACGGCGATAGCGGCACACTTTGCGGTTTTCGGAGCGCGGAGCATTGCTCCGCAAGCTGCCAACCTCGATCTACGCGGAGCGATGCTCCGCGCTCCGGCAAACGATGCCACTACCGCAACGGCAAAGAAGTTGCTCACTGCCTGTTCCTGCGGCAAACTTTATCGGCATGACCGTGGCCGGAACACAACTGAATTCACTGCGATTGAGCGGCTGGGAAAGCCGGCGGCTGGCGCTGGCCCTCGCCCTGTCGCTGGTGGCGCATTTGGTGACGTGGGGCGGTTACGAAGCCGGAAAGGATTTCGGCTGGTGGCAGGTTTTGCGCTGGCCGGCGTGGCTGCAGCGTTTGACCCAAAAACTGGAAGCGATCCCGGCGCTGGCGGTGAATTACGAGCCGCCGCTGGAATTTGCAACGGTCGAACAACCGTCAACCGATGCGCCGAAAGACGCGAAGTATTATTCCGATAAAAATTCGCGCGCGGCGAACCCGGACGCGGACCAGGATGCCGACAAACCGAAATTAAACGGGAAACAAGCCGACGTGCCGAAGACGGAGGACGTGCCGCGCCCGGATTTCAACAAACTGCAACCGGCGCCTCCCGCGCAGCAGCAGCCGCAGCCGCAACTGGCAATGAACGCGGGGGATTTGACCTTGGGAAAGCCGCCGGACTCGCGCCAGCCGGAACAGCCGCAGCCGCGTCCGCGCACGCTCAATCAGGCGCGCGCGCAGCAGGCAAACCGCCTGCCCGGCGTGCAAATGCGGCAGGCAGGCGGCGTGCATCGCCAGGCGCTCGTGCCATCGCTGGATGTGAAGGCCACGGCGTTCGGCGCGTATGACGCGGCGATTGTCGAGGCCGTCAGCCAGCGCTGGTACGATTTGCTCGACAGCCGGCAATTCGCGCAGGACCGCACCGGCAAGGTGACGTTGCGATTCCATTTGAACTTCGACGGTACGGTGACCGACATGGAAGTCAGACAGAATACCGTTGGCGAGCTGCTTTCGCTCGTTTGCCGGGACGCGATCGAGGAGTCCGCTCCGTTCGCGGTGTGGCCGGGCGACATGCGCCGGATGGTTGGCCAGAATTATCGGGAAATCACCTTCACATTTTATTATTACTGAGCCGTTCGCGGCCGTTGAAAAAATTTTATGGACACACTCGTTTACATCCTGCTGGGACTGACCTCGGTGGTCGGACTGGCGTTCATCGTGGAACGCGCCTGGACGTTACGCTGGCAAAAAGTCGTGCCGGCGGAAATCACCGCGTCGCTCGCGGCCTGCGAATCCCGCGACGACGTGAAGACGCTCTGCCGCGTCTGCGAACAAAAACCGTCGCCGCTCGGCCGCCTGCTGCTGCTGGCCGCGGATCATCTCGACTGGCCGAAGGACGACAACGTGGACGCGCTGCAAACGGCCGCCCGCCACGAAATTGTCCGGCTCGAACGCGGCCTGGTGGTGCTGGAAATCATCGTCGGCATCGCGCCGCTGCTGGGCCTGGTCGGCACGATCATCGGCATGATGACAGTGTTTGGCGACATCGGCCAATCGGGACTCAACGACGCGGCCAAGCTGGCCCACGGCATCGCGTTGATTCTTCGCGCCACGCTCATCGGCCTGCTGATTTGCATCCCGTCGCTGATTTTCTGGAGTTACTTCAGCAAAAAAGTCGAGGTGTTCGCCGTCGAAATGGAGGCGCTCTGCGACGACTTCATCCGCCGGCAATACGCCGGGGAAAACACCGGTAAAAAATCCTGAACGCAACCCCGAAAGATTCACTCGTGAAACAACATCGAACATCGAACTCCGAACATCGAACTCCGAACCAACCGGTGTGCCGCAGACAGTTCGATGTTGGGCGTTCGATGTTCGATGTTCGGTGTTTTACCTTTTCCTAATCCATGCGCTTCCTCGTCCGCAAACGCCGCACCACGCCCGCCGTCATCATCGTCGCGCTGATTGACGTGCTCATCGTGCTGGTGATCTTTCTGCTGGTCACGACCACGTTCAAACAGCAGGCGGCGTTGAAGCTGCAATTGCCCGAATCGTCCCAGGCCAAAAAAACC
>JBEKEJ010000140.1:0-8282 GCA_050013895.1 Verrucomicrobiota bacterium
CGCCAGCCCGGACCCGTGCGCCAAAGGGCAAGCCCTCTGGACTCCATTTTGTTCTCACGCGCCGAACCGGCTAAAACGCCACGCGCCCGCACCGCCCTTCCTTTTCAAAATCTTCCCAGGGCGGTGCAGGCGCTCTAGTCCTCAATCGCCGGACGGCTTTGCATCTAGTCCTCTGGCCGGACAGGCCATCATTTTCTGGCGCGCCGGGGAGATCGGCTCGCCATTCCACTCGCAAGCTCATTCCACGGCTCGCCGCGATTGGCCACTCGCACGAACTCGCAGCCAGGCGCGCCAGCTAAAGCCCCCGCAACTTCCGTTGCGTGATCGCCCGCGACTTCGTCGCCACCAGATACCGCAGCGCATCCGCCGCGTCATCGCCGCCGATGCCATCCTCGTCCGCGTCCACCTTCAGCACGTCCTCTGGCCGGTTCGGATCATGTTGCAGTGTCGGCAAAGTCTCAATCAGCCGCCCGCACCGCTTGTGAATGAAGAGTTTTGCACCGATTTTGGCGTCCGGGTCTCCCAACCCTTGCAGAACCGCAGCCCATCCGTTCACCCGGTCCATGCTCGCCGGTCGCAGCGTGATTCCCTCGCAGGCATACTGCCCCGCGATGGTCGTGCCGTCGCCTTGACGCGAGAAAACATCTGCGCCTGCAACAAACCGCTTCAAATCGCCCAATTCCATCGGTCGTGTCTCGACCTGCTCAGTTCGCCATCGTTGCGCCACGTTGACGTGATGCCGACCGAGCATCGCGCGGATCGCAGTCGCGTGCCGTTGCGGCAGCCACATCCGTTCCGCGTGTTCGTCCACAATAAAAGTGTTTCCGTCACCGTCAGTGCAGCCGAGCAGGCAGACGGTGTAATGCGCGAACCCGTAATCCAGCGCGCAAAACCACTCGCGCGCCCGCGTGTCGTCGAAGTCGTCAATCACATGCGCGTCGCGGCGAAACGTCGTGAAATACTGCCCGGCGGCGATGTCCCAATCGCCTTCCAGCCACGCCCGTTTTTGCCAGCCGGTCAGTCCTTCCAGCACCTTGCGATATTCCGGGTTGTTGAATTGGTTGTCGTCCACGCGCGCCGGGACGAACCTCGTCTGGATTTCTTTCCGTTCCAACAAAGGGAGGACGAACCTCGTCCGATACCACGCATGACCGACGCCGCCGGGATTCGTTGTCGAATAGATGCGCGGACGCCAGTTCGGTTTGCTCGTGCGGCAGCACGTTGAAATGTCCTGGTATTTCCGCGCCGTCAAAGTTGTCGCCTCCTCGATGCCAATCACGTCGTATTCCAGGCCAAGGTAGGCATCAATGTCCTTCTCCGCCTGAAAATGTCCGGCAATGATGCGCGAACCGTTCGCAAACGTAAGCACGCCGCGATACGCGGCAAAATCATGTTTCAATCCGTGGAACAACCGCTTTCGCAAATCCTCGAAATGTTCCATGTTCGCCTTGCCGACCTTCCGCAGCAAAAGACATTTCAACCCCGGCACACGCTGGCAGTCATCCGCCCCCATTTGCGCCAGCAGCCAGTGCGATTTTCCGCCGCCGCGCGCGCCGCCGTAGCCGATGGCCGTCGGCCCGTCAGGTTGATCACAGCGCCGGGCGGCTGCCGAGGCTGCCATCTGTCGCGGCTGGAGCAGGATTTCCGCGCGCAAAAAATTTTCCATCTGATCTCCCGGGCAACCGGCCGCGCGTGCCGCCATCAGATAATTCTCGATCTCGGCCATGTTGGCCAGTCCGTGGATTTGATTCAGCATAGTTTGAAACTTTTTTGGTTAGTTCTTGGACGGATCCACCGGCGCAGCCTCGACATCAATGACGGCGGCAGCAGGTTCATTGGTGGCCGGAGGCGCTGCCTCCCCATAAACTTTCTTGAGAGCCAGGGCGAATTCGACCTTGATGGCGCCGCCGTCATCGCCGGTGACTTCGGTTTTGTCCGTCGCCATGCCGGAAGCCAGCCGGCCCATTTTGCTGGCCACTTCCACCATGCGGGCGATGTCGGCCAGGTTCGCATAAATTTTTTCCCGTTCCATGTATGCGGTCAGACCACGCCGGGCGGCTGCAATGCATTTTTCGTGCATGTCCCACTCCGCTTCGCGCAGTGCTTGCTGCCGCGCCAGCCATTCTTTGGCCTTGGCCCGGACCAATCCGCCTGTGGCCTCGCGTTCCAGCCCGGCGAGGTATTCACTTTGGGCTTGGACGCGGCCCACCCAGGCATGTCGTTTACACCAGCGTTCCATCAGCGTCTTGCTTTTGCCGAGCTTGGTTGCCACGGCCTCAAGCGACCTTTGCGGGCCGAGGCTCAGGTAAAGGCTGAAAGCCGCGAACGCCTTGTCGCTTTCCCGTTCCTGTTGTTCGAATGTCATCGGCATAATTTTGCTTTCCGTTGTCAGTCCAACGGCAGTGAGGGAAAGACCACCGACCCCAAGGAGGTGGTTCTTTCCCCTCTGCCTGTCTTGTGGTTCTCTCTCATTTCTTTATAGGCTTGTGATAAAGTGATAAAGCTAGGTGGTTTTCAGCCAATAAAGCCCGTTGCCACAGGCAATTACGCCAGCTTCGCTCAGTCTTTTCAGGTAACGGTCGGTTGTGGCTGGTGAAATGGCGTTTTTGGTGGCGGCTGCGACGATGGCACCACGCGAGGCGGGCGTGGTAGAAATGTATTCGTCCACGAACTCCTTGTCCGAGCAGACCTTGTTTTTGGATTGTGGCCGGCGCAGCGCGTCAGGGTTCAAATCGCTGGCGACCCGCATCAGCGGATAATCCCACGCCACGACAAATTCAGGCAGTTGCGGCAGGTTGCGAAGGATGCTGGTGACGGTGAAACAGTCCGGTTCTTCGTGCGGGGTGAGCACCACGATGCTGTCAGGGTCGCGCGCCCAGGCACCGGCACCGCTCATGCGGTCCATTGCATTCTTGGCCGTGCTGTCGCCTTTGGCGAAATGATGAGCCACGACCACCGCGGCCCCCGTCTTTTGCGCCATCGCCTCCAGCTCGTTCATCAGGCCGGCAATCTCGCCGTTGGCATTCTCATCACGGTTGCCCAAGACCTTGTAAGCCGGGTCAATGATGATCAGGCCGAACTGATGCCGGGTCAGTTGCTCCTCCAGCTTGGGCCGGAGTAAAGTCAGGTCCGCATTGTGCCCGCGCAGATTCCACAAGTGCAGCGTGTCGCCCATGCCCGTGCAATCGGGCCGGGCCATGCACAATGCCGTCATCCGTTGTGCGAGCGCCCAATTGTGCAGCTCGAAATTGATATAGATCACCGGCAGCTTGGCGCATTTGCGCCCCCACCACGGCTGGCCGCTGGCCACGGACAATGCCAGGTCCAGCAGGCACCACGACTTGTTGCTCTTGCTCGTCCCGCCGAGGATCATCTTGCATCCTTGGTGCAGGATGCCCTCGATGATTTGCGGCGGCGCGACCGGCGGCGACGCTGCAAACTCCCGCAGCGTCACGATCTCAGGCAATGGCGCCGGCACCGCCCCTAAATCCACCGCGATGTCCACTTGTTCAGTCATTCAGCCAGACCAATCGTTGTAATTTTCCGTCCCGCCACGCGCCCGGCACGCGCACCGGTTGCGAATAGGTGAAAACTTTCGGGTCGCAACCGAACGCCGTCAGCCCGGCCTTTAGCCGGTTTTCAAAAACCTTGTTGCGCGGCGCGTCGAACCAGGCGTGCAAACTTTTCCCCGCCGTATCAATGATGCAGTGCAGGCGATACCGCAGCCGTTTTTGCAGATACGCGAAAATTGCGCCGACCTCATCCTTCGCGAGCGTGTCAGATTCGACGACGAGAAATCGCGTGCCGTTGCAGTTCGCATTGCTCCGCTGGAAACTCCCCGGCTTGAACGATGAACCGCAGGTGAAATTGCCCATCACCGGCCCGATTTGATACCAATCCGCCACCGGCCGGAAATTCGTCCGGTGTTCAGGCTTGCCCGAACTGAAAATGTCGCCAATCCAGACATGACAATGCGCCGGCCACAGCCGCAGCCAGGTGCGGAACTGGTCCTCCGCGTCGCGCTGGCAGACCTGCAACGGCGATTCCTCGATGATTTGCTTGAACGGCCAGTGAAATTTTTCCAGCAAAACCGGTTTGAACCGCTCTGCGAGAGCCGACAATGTTTCCAAAACCAATTGCTCGCCCGCGTCGCGGCCTTCAGCGCGAGCGCGGGCATGGACAACTTCGCGCGGCAGCACCGCGCCACCCGCTTGTAAAACGTCGCCACTCCGCAAAACTTTTCCACCTGGCAACCCCAGCTCCCAAACGCTAGACCCAAGCTCCCGCCGCAACCGGAGGTTGGCGGCTGCCACTGCTGGCGCGCACGAGGCGTGAAAACAGAAAATCGTCGGCGCACCGTCCACGTTCACCCGGCAGTCCTGCTTCCCTGTCCTTTGCGTGTGCAACGACTCACCGGGACATCGGCAGAAGCCGCTCACTTCCGTTTGCCAGTCCACCGCGCCGACAATGGCAGCCGCAACTTGTCGCGGATCGTTCATGAGCCGTCACCCTCTCCGCCTCGAACGGGGAGAGGGACAGGGTGAGGTGTCGAATCCGAGTTCATCCGCGGCTAAAACCTCAATTCCGGTTCGCAGTGTTGTTTCACCGCCCGGATGAAATCCGCAGGCCGTTTGATGATTTGCTTCGCAACTTGCGCCGGAAGTTGCGGCAGATTTTTCGCGCCGTATTTATCCTCGATGAATTCCAAAGCCATTTCCTCGACGCGCGCGTCGCCGCCAAGCAACCGGTGCAGATGTTCCACCACCTGCACCGACAACCTCATCATTGGAGCGCCGGCCTCCGGCCCGGCCAGTCCCTCGCCCGTGGGAACGGGAGAGGGTGGCCGTAGGCCGGGTGAGGGTTGCAGGGCAGCGTTCATGTCCACGCGCTAATTGAGAGCGGCTTTCTGCCATGCCAGATGACGCCGGAACCGGCGCATCTTTTCCCGGCGGTTATGCGCTTTCGCGCGACGCACCAGCCAGCGATGCGTCCCGCCAAGCAGCCGGAACCACAACTTGTCAACTTTGCGGATCATCATGGCTCCTTTCAAATGACCACCCCAAGCGCATCGGCCACCTTGCCGGTGAGTTCGATGTCATTGCGCAGATACGCTTCCGCAGATTTGCGGTCAGTTTTCCAGAGGCCGGCAAAATCCGCGCCGGTGATCTTGGTTGCGCTCAATGGCCCGTGCGGCACGCACTTTGCGCCCACCCCCAGGTGGCGTGCGATGCTGTCCAAACTACCGCGCGCCTGCCGGTCGCCCAGTTGCCAGCAGTCGCGCAGGTCAACGAGTTGATCGCCCCAATAACGGCCGCGCCGCAGGCCGAACGGAATCCGCACGCGATGTTTCCACGAACGCCGGAACAAAAACGGCAGGTCGAAACCGAAGATGTTAAATCCGATCATCGGATTCATCCGGCCCATCTCGCCGCTCGTCAGTTCCCAAAACTCGCGCAGCATCCGTGCTTCATCATCGTGGCCGATGATGGAAAATCGGCCGCCTTTGCCGAAAGCCGGTCCCGCCTCACCGCGAGCGTCGAATGTCATCATGCCGATGGCGACCACGCGCCCAGTCAGCGGGTCGAGTGCCGCGCGTTCGGTGAAATCCCGCCGGTGATTCGCCTCCGCCTCGGCGATTTTTTCCGCAATCTTCGCCGGGTCTTTCAGGTTGCCGGTCTTCACTTCTGCCGGATCGAATGCCGGCAACATCGCCAGTAGTTCGCTTTCCGGCAGCGGTCCAGTCTCAATGTCAAAAACAATGGTGTTCATGGGATGATGTCGAAGTTTTCAGTTTGGTAGGGCGGGCTGTCCCCAGCCCGCCGTTCACCATTCGTGTTAATCCGTGTAATCCGTGTCTCAAAACCCGACTTCAGGATCGAAATCGTCCGGCGGCGGTGTCGCCGCCACCGCCGCGCCACTTTTGGGATTGGGGAGCGCGGGCGTCCCGCCCGCCGTGGCCGGCGTCCCGCCGGACATTTTCCCCGGCTGCCTTCCATCCTCCATCCTCAATCCTCCATTCTCGCCCCGTTGTTTCGCCTTCCAATCGGCGTAACGCTGACGCGCCGCCGCCGAGTCATACAGGCCGGAGGGCGTCACCTTCCGCGTCGGCTTGCTCACCGCGTCAATGCTGGCGTAGGTTTTGCCTACCAGATTTTTCTGGTGAGAGATGACCAGCGTGCAGCACGCCCCGATGAGTTTGCCCAGGTCCACGCTTTCGCCCGGCACGACCGGACGACCGCGCCATTTCCCGATGAACTCCGCCAGCTTCGCTTTCGGATGCAGTGACGCGGTAAAGCTTTTCGACACCGAGCAACGCTTGCCATCATCGGTTTTGGCTTCCGACTCGAAGATGATTTTCACCTTGTTGACCAGTCTCTTTTGCCCCTGAAAATCCGTCTCGACGAGGCCGAGGTCCATGACATCCAGGCACACGGCGGGATGGATGCCTTCGGGATGCGGCACGAAATCGCCGCTGTCTTTGCATTGCAGGATCATGTTGCTCATAATTTTGATGGTTCGATTTGCTGTTGTTTTGGTTGGTTTTCAGGCGGCAACTCGCCGCGTAGAAATTGGAAAAATGTTTCCGCCCGCATCGTGATCAGCCACGGCGCATGATTGCGGCGATGCGCCACAATCCACGGTTTCTTATGGCCAGCGGGGGCACCCCGCCCGCAATCACCCTCCGCTTGCGCGCAGGCATCGGTGAGATTGAGATTTTGGACGCGCTTGACCTCGACATGCAGCCACGCCAGCGCGTCGCTCACCACGTCAGGACTGTCCGCGCCGCCCGCAAACTGCTGCCCACGCCGTGCGTCAAAACCATTCTCGCGCAGCAGCGAAGCAAATTCGCGCTCGCCCACCTTGCCTTTGTTCCGGCTGTTCATTCGTGGTTAAAATCTTTGTGATCTTTGCGGTCTTTGCGGTTAATCACGTTTCAGCCTTTGGCTTTCGGATCCTCCCCCATTTTTTCGGCACCCTTATTTTTCCGATCCCTCCACCACTGCAAAAACTCCCGCCAGACCAGCAGTGAGACCAGGACCGCATAAGCCACAACCGAATAAGGGATGAGGACATTTTCGATGAAGAAATCAGCGGTGTGTTTGCTCATGATAATTTTAGCCTTCAGCCTTCAGCCTTTAGCCTTGTTTCTTCCTCCGGCAGACAGTGCAATTCCGGTTCAAATGCGACACGACCGCCGGCCAGTAGAACCGCACGGATTTCCCCATGAGGATGAAGGGAACCACCCCGTCATTTTGCAGACGCACAATCGTTCGCACCGTCACCTTGAGCCGCGCCGCAACTTCCTCCTGTGTCAGCAGGTCACCCGATTCGATGTTCGGCGTTGGATGTTCGATGTTCGATGTTCCAGTTTTCATCCTGGCTCGACACTATGCGCCCCCAATTACGAGTGCGATTGGTTACAACGGTAAACGTGCAAGGCGCGTTTCACCCAATGATTACAAGGATGAAACGCGCTGTGGGAAACAGTGGTAAACCGAATTGCTACGTTACCTGAAGATAAAACCGGCCATTCCGCCCCGCCGCCTTGACCAAATCACTGCGCAACCGGGACAATTTTCCCGAACGGTCATTGAAATAGTGTTGAATCCTGATTTCCGATGGTGGCGGAAGCTGGCATTTTTTTCTCACAAACGGATCAATTTCATTTTCCAGATGCCGCGCCGAGTCCGTATCAAAAGCCTGCTTCGCTATCAGATATTGAATGCAGAACCGCGCCTTGGCCCGCCCGCGTAAATCATAATGCTCACCACCGAGCCAGACATCCAAAAATCCATTCTCAAAACGGAATCTTCCGTGTTTCCCATTCGCGGTTGAATTTTTTCTGCGTTGCTTTGATGGTTGATCATCCGCCACGAGTTCTGATTTCAGTGTTTCAGGTTCTTGCCGCGCCGAAGCCATACGAAGGCGGGTCCGAATTTCAGGTTTTCCCCAGCTCGGCGGCCCCATTGCCAGTAATTTTTTCTGCCCTCGAATCAGCCCCGCCAGCATATCCCTGACATCGCCTGTCCCGGCGAATAACAAACACGGGCGATTCGAAATCCGGCAAAGTCCATCCGGCATCCTGTTAACGCACATCTCAGCCCGCAACTCGCACTCCGGCCTCCTATCTCCCGATTCGATGCCTGCTCGCGATTCATCGGAGCCTGCTCGCGATTCATCGGAGTTCGACGTTGATTGTTGAATGCCCGCTCGCGATTCATCGGAGTTCGATGTTTCCTTTTCCCCTCCATCTTCGATCTTCCATCCTCCATCCTCGTTTT
>JBEKEJ010000141.1:0-8204 GCA_050013895.1 Verrucomicrobiota bacterium
ACACGCTGAACATCGGCGGCGATCTGGTTATCTCCGGAGGCACTTTCAACCTGGCGCTGGACCAACAAACCGTGGGCGGCACGACTTATACTGCCAGCGGCAACCGCACGCTGAATCTCGCCGGGTCCTACAACCAGACCGGGGGCGCCTTCAAGTGCGACTACCTGCAATCGCGAGGCGGATCCAGGGCGGTGCATTTCCAGGGGCCCGGCAATTCATTCACGCAATCCGCCGGCACGCTGGCCACCGCAAACCTGGACTTCTTCGTGGACAACGGGGCGGCGTTGACTTTGAACAACAACCTTTCCGTCAGCAAATCTTTCACGAACAGCAGCGGCGGCACGCTCAATTGCGGACCCAACGTGATCAGCGGCGCCGCCACGTTCACCCTCAGCTCCGGCGCCACCCTGGGCATCGGCTCGACGGCGGGCATTAGTTCTTCGGGTTCCAGCGGCAACATCCAGACCACGACCCGCAATTACAATTCCGCCGCCAACTACGCCTACAACGGCAGCGCACCCCAAGTGACCGGCGCGGGCTTGCCGCCGGCCATCACCGGTCTCACCGTCAACAACGGCGCCGGCGTCACCCTCAGCGCCACCACGACTGTCAACGGAACCCTGACTCTGGCCAGCGGTCAGTTACTCACCAGCGCCTACCAAATCAACCTCGCCGCTACCGGTTCGGTCGCCGGCGGCGGCACCGGCAGTTACATCAATGGTCTAACGCAGAAGGCCTTCGGCACCGCCGGCAACCCTCAGACTTTCACATTCCCGATTGGTGACGCCGCCAACTATACGCCCATCAACCTGGCCGCTTTTACGGTTGGCACAACCGGCACCCTGACCGCCTCGACGACTCCCGGCGATCACCCCAGCGTGTCATCCTCTGGCCTGGATGCCAATCGCACCGTGAACCGTTACTGGACGCTGACGGCGGGCGGCGGATTGGTCGCCAGCGGCAACGTCACCTTCAATTATCCGGCCACCGACGTGGATAACACGGCCAGTCCCGCCCAATTCATGGTTCGCCGCTTCAGCACGGGCACTTGGTCCACCACGACCGGCAGCGGCACGCCGACCGCGACGGCGACAACCGTGGCCGGCCAGGGCGCGTTCGGCGACTTCGCAATCGGCAATCAGTTGATTGATCATTACGTGGTGAGCGCCCCCGCGTCGCAAGGCACGGGCCTTGGATTCACCGTCGCGGTGGCTGCCCAGGACGCCCTGAACCAGCCGGTCGTCGGTGACAATTCCACAGTCGTTACGATGGCCAGCAGCGGCAGCGTCCAGTTCGATGGCAATGGGGATGGAACCTTTGGCGACAATGCGAAGAGCCTCTCGGCCGGGGCATTGACAATCACGGCCAAAGACCCGGCGGCCGAGTCGGTGACGGTCTCCGTCACGGACGCCAACGGGAAAGCGGGCGTCAGCTCCCCGATACTCATTTACGACGGCGGGAAAGGCAGCCAGACAATCAGCTTCCCTGCCCTGGGGAACAAGAACTATGGGGACGCGCCGTTCGCTGTCAGCGCCAGCGCCTCTTCCGGCCTCCCAGTCAGCTTCAGCATTGTTTCGGGTCCAGCCAGCGTCAACGGAAACTTGATTACGATTTCGGGAGCGGGACTGGTGACCGTCCGCGCCTCGCAAGCCGGCGATCAGAACTGGAACTCCGCACCTGATGTGCAGCAAAGCTTCAACGTGGCCAAAGCGCCGTTGAGTGTGACGGCCGATAACCAGTCCCGTCCTTACGGCTCTGCCAACCCGGCCTTGACGGGAACGATTGCCGGTATTCAGAACGGCGACGCCATCAGCGCCAGCTACACCACGACCGCAACCGCAGCCAGCCCGGCCGGCACCTACGACATCGTGCCCACAGTCTCGGGTCCTTTAGCCAACTACAACATCACGACCAACAAAGGCATCCTGACGGTCGCGCCCGTGCCGTTGACGGTTCGCGCAGACGACAAATCCCGCCCTTACCGCGCTGCCAACCCGCCACTGACGTTTACCTGTATCGGCTTCGTGAACAGTGAAACCGTCGCCGTGCTGGCGGGCAGCCCAAGCCTTTCCACAACGGCCGACACCAACAGTCCGGCGGGCTCCTACCCGATCGTGGCCAGCCAGGGAACACTGAGCGACCCGAATTACAGTTTCATCTTCGCCAATGGCACGCTGACGGTCACCCCGACCAACGCCATTCTGCTTTCGGATGATTTTGAGCGGCCAACTTATCCCGGGGACATGACGCCTTGGGTGGCCCTCCAAGGCGCCTGGCTGGCGACCAATGCGAATTTCCAGGGAACCAGCAGTGCCACCAATTACAGCTTTGCGTATCTGGCTGCAAACTGGACCAACTATTCCCTCCAGGCACAAATTCAATTCTCCGCTTCCAATGCCTATGGCGGCGGTCTGGCCGGACGCCTCGACCCGGCCACTGGCGCCCGGTACGCGGCCTGGATTTATCCCGAGCAATCACCCGCCGGTCCCGCGTTGCTGCGACTGATCAAGTTCCGGGACTGGACGACCTGGAGCTCTACGCCGATGGCGTTGGTGAGTCTCCCGGCCGTAGGCACAAATTGGCACACGTTGAATCTGGCGTTTCAGGGCTATCAAATCACGGTGTCTTTCGATGGGGTCCAGCGCACCAATGTGAACGATTACGGCTTTGACAGCCGCCCGGCTTATGCGAGCGGAGGTATCAGCGCGGACACTTACACCTTTGGCGCCAGCGAGTTCATCATGTCCATTGACAACGCCCAAGTGACCGCTTTGGCGCCGGTGCTCCTGCCCCTCACGGTGACGGCCAATGACGCTCGCCGTGCTTATGGCGCGGCCAACCCGTCGTTCACGGGAACCATCGTCGGCCTGCAACCAGGAGACAACATCAGCGCGACCTACTCGACGACGGCAGTTGCCAATAGTCCGGTTGGCATTTACCAGATCGCACCGACGCTCAGTGACCCGGACAACAAGCTCGGCAATTATGCTGTCACCACCAACTTCGGCGCTCTCACTGTCACGCAAGCCGTTTTGACCGTCAACGCCGATGCCACGAGCAAGGTGTATGGTAACGCCGATCCGGCTTTGACCTACCAATTGACCAGCGGCGCATTGGTGTCGGGCGACAATTTCACGGGCGGCTTGACCCGCGCGACGGGTGAAACTGTGGGCGCGCATGCGATCCAACAAGGGACCCTGACCGCAGGCACCAATTACACCCTGATATTTGTGGGAGCCAATCTGACGATTGGGCCGAAGGCGATCACGGTGACGGCAGATGCCGGAAGCAAGGTGTACGGCGACGCCGATCCGGCATTGACCTACCAGTTGACCAGCGGCGCATTGGTGTCGGGCGACAATTTCACGGGCAGCTTGACCCGCGCGGCAGGCGAAAACGTCGGCACACACGCCATCCTGCAAGGCACGCTGAGTGCCGGGGCGAATTACACCCTGACATTTGTGGGAGCCAATCTGACGATTGGGCCGAAGGCGATCACGGTGACGGCAGATGCCGGAAGCAAGGCGTACGGCGAAGCCGATCCGGCGTTTACTTACCAGATCACCAGCGGCTCTCTTGTCGACGGCGATAGCCTGACGGGAGCCTTGACTCGCCTGTCTGGTGAGAACGCCGGCACTTATGCGATTCAGCGAGGCTCGCTGGCCGCTAATGACAACTACTCATTGAGTTTTATCGGAGCTGAGTTTGTCATCAGTCCCGCCGGTTCGGTCACAGCGGTCAGCTCCTCCATGAATCCGTCCCCCCAAGGCTCGAACGTCACCTTCACTGCGAGCTTCGCGGCCACCTTAACTCCGAACACTCCAGCGACAACGACGCCGACAGGCAACGTGCAGTTCTACACCAACGGCGTGGCCTTGGGCGGTCCGGTGGCGCTCGACGGCGGGGTTGCCAGCATCAGCACGGCGCAATTGCCGCCCGGCACCAACATCGTAACGGCGGCCTACGCGGGTGACGGGAATTTCTATGGCAGTTCCAACAGCCTCGTGCAGGTGGTCAGCGTCATCGCCCAAACCCCGAGTACGCTTGGTCTGACCGCCAATATTGACGGCACGGTGACGATTACCTTCCAAGGCACGCCGGGAGCGCAATATCTGGTCCAGGCGGCGATCGACCCGGGTCAGTCCGTCGGTTGGGAGAACGTCTCGACCAACACCGCCGGGCCGGATGGGCAATGGACCTTCACGGATTCCATGGCGGCCCACAGCCAGCGCTTCTACCGATCGGCCAAACCATAAGAAACCTGTGTATCCAATCGAATTGTAAAGCTATGAGCACTCAGATAACGCGACGCCACTTTCTGCGCAGCTCGGTTCTCGGCGGCGCCGGTCTGCTGATGCTGCAGAACGGCCTGGTGCATGCCTCCGGCTCGCCCGCCAGTCCGCCGAACATCGTCTTGCTGGTGTTCGACGATGAGGATGTCAATTCGCCGTTCCTGGATGCGATGCCGGTGTTGAGCAGTTTCAAAAGCAGCGGCGCGTGGTTCACTACATGCATCTCGCCGACTCCAATCAGTTCGCCGGCACGGTGCACGCTCTTGACGGGGCGTTTGGCCCATAACACGGGGGTTTACACCCTCAGCGGCCCGTACGGCCCCGGCAATTTTCAAGGCAGCATGGCCAACGCGTTTCCGGCCAAGCTCCAGAACGCGGGTTACACCACCGGCTTTATCGGCAAGCCTTGGGGAGCCACAACCACTATGGATCCTGGTTGGAACTTTTGGAGTGCATGGGGTGGTTCCCATTTTTATGAAGGCACAACCGTGGATGTCACCGAGGTCAGTCTCACCGGCCAACACTCAAGTTATACGCAAAGCACATCAAGTTACGGAGGCTCAATCATCACTACCGACTTCCTGTCGGACAAGGCTTACGCCTTTTTGCAGGCAACCGCCGGCAATACAAACCCGTTCTTTCTCATGATGACGCCCACCGCTCCGCATCTGCCGCTCCCGCCGGCGACCCGGCATCAGGCGACCGCCCAGGCCCGCTGGCAAGGCCAACTCAATCACCGCGCCAACTACAATGAGCCGGATGTCTCGGATAAATCCAACTGGCTCATCTCGCAGGCGGCCACGCGTTCCGAAAGCGTGCCCTACGCCGACCAGGAGTATTGGTGGCGGATGGGCTCGCTCATGGCGGTGGATGAAATGATCGGCCGGATACGCGACACCCTGGTCGCCCAGGGCAAATGGAACAACACCGTGCTCATCGTCACGTCCGACCACGGCTACAATCTCGGCTCGCACCGGCTCATCCACAAGATGGCCCCGTATGATGAAAGCATCCGCATCCCGCTGTTCATTTATGGCCCGGGTATCCAGCCCTGTGTGATCAATCGCATCGTCGGCTCGCATGACATCGGTCCCACCATTCTTGATTTGGCCGGCATCCCCACGCCCATTCCCGCCGCTACCAAGGGGCTGGGCCTGTCTCGCGATGACGGCATTGGACAACGGCTGATCGCCGCCGCACCGGTTCCCACCGACGCCATGGACGGGAAGTCGCTGGTGCCGTTCCTGCGCGGCGGTTCCAACGATGCCGCGCCCTTCTGGCGGCGTTCCATCATCACGGCCTATGTCACGGGCGGGGTCAATGCCGGCTACCAGCCCAGCGGCACTCTTGGCGCGGCTTGGAAGCTGGACATCCCGACTTACACCTCCATTCGCACTGACACGAACAAGTATGTCTATTGGGCCGCTACGGGCGAAGAAGAGGTTTATGACCTGGTGAATGATCCTTATGAAAATTACAACCTGTTGACAACTTATCCAGGCACTTACACGACTTTGCGCGACACCCTCAAAGCCAGGATGAATGTCGAAGTCGCGCTCGCCGGCCCCAACTGCCCGTGAACATCGCCACCTGACGTACCCAATGTCCTTCTCCCTGCTCAATCCTCCATCCGGTGACAAGCCTTCAGGCAGCCCGGCCTCCAAGATTCCGCGCTGGTTCCACGTCATGGTGAAGCCGGCCGGTTCCGGCTGCAACCTCGATTGCAAGTATTGCTATTATCTGCACAAGGACAAGCTGCTGTCCCTGCCGGAATTCAAGCGCATCACGCCCGCGGCGCTGGAAACATTTATTCGCAGCTATATCGAAGCCACGCAGCAAAACGAGATCGTGTTCACCTGGCAGGGAGGCGAGCCGACGTTGCTGGGCCTGGACTTCTTCCGCCAGGTCGTGGAACTCCAGCGCAAACATACCCCGCCGGGCAAACACATCGCCAACGACCTGCAGACCAACGGCCTGCTGTTGGACGATGAATGGTGCGCTTTCTTGGGCCAGAACCACTTCCTCGTCGGCTTGAGCATTGACGGCCCTAAACACCTTCATGACGAGTACCGCGTCACCCGGGGCGGTCAGCCGACGTTCGACCGGGTCATGGCCGCCGTGAAGCGGCTCAAGGCGCATCAGATCAAGTTCAACACCCTGACCGTGATCCACCGCCACAACGTGAAGTACCCGCTCGACATCTACCGGTTCCTCACGCGTGAACTGGATTCGCCAACGATCCAGTTCATCCCCTGCGTTGAACCGAAATCCTTTGAACGCGTCGCTCCGGGCCATTGGGATGCGGCGTCCCAGCCCGTGGTTGGCTCCCCGGCGGCGCGGCCGGGTTCGCCTGACTCGGTGGTCACCGACTGGTCCGTTGACCCGGAAGACTTCGGGGAATTCCTGTGCAAATGCTTCGATGAGTGGCACAGCCGGGATTTGGGCAAGCGCATGGTGGCCTGGTTCGAGAACAGCGTCGGCCTCTGGATGGGGCTACCCTCCCAGATGTGCGTTTTCAGCGACGTTTGCGGCAAGGCCGTAGCCCTCGAGCGGGATGGCAGTCTCTACAGTTGCGACCATTTCGTTTATCCCGAGTATCGCCTGGGCAACATTCAAGACGCCCCCATGGCCGACCTGGTCTTTTCCGACCGGCAACTGCAATTCGGACGCAACAAGAGCGACTCGCTGCCCCGCTATTGCCGCGAATGCAAATACCTTTTTGCCTGCCACGGCGAGTGTCCCAAGAATCGGTTCGTCCGCACCCCGGACGGGGAACCCGGCCTCAACTATTTGTGCCCCGGCCTTAAACGCTTCTTCGCCCACGCCGACGAACGTCTGCGAGACATCGCTGTCCGGTGCGCCGCCGGCACACCGATGATTCCTTTGGATCGAAATCTGGAAGCATTCGAAAAGACCGGGAACGGCTGAAAATGAAGACAAATCGACAGATGGCAATGTTAGAACATGAACCATTGAACATGAAAACATCAACTGCCTGGCGCGCATTAATCGCCGTGCTCCTCCTGGCCACGGCCAGTTCCGCCTTTGCAGGCTGGTACAGCACAGGCGGCACCTGGAACTACCGCAAAACAATCGCTATTGACTACACCAAGGTTCCGAACACTGACCAGACCAACTTTCCCGTGCTGGTAAGTCTGACCGACACCGGCTTGACCAACGCCCTCAGCACCGGCTTCGACATCCTGTTTACCTCAAGCGACGGCACTACCATGATACCTTACGAGCGCGAGGCGTTCACGAAGAGCACCGGGGCGCTGGTCGCTTGGGTCAAGGTCCCAACGGTCAGCCACACCGCCAACACGGTCATCTATATGTACTACGGCAACTCGGGCGCTTCTGACCAGCAACAGGCGACCAACGTCTGGGCTTCCAATTATAATGGCGTATGGCATTTGAAGGAGAGCGGCAACGGCACTGCGGGCGAGTACAAGGACAGCACCGCGAACGCCAACAATGGAACGGGTGGCGCCACAGGCTCAGCCACCAAACCCACGGTGAATACATCAGGAAAAATTCAAAACGCCGAGACCTTTGGAACCGGAGGAATCACCAATTACATCAATGCGGGCAACCCGGCCAGTTTGCAGATCGGCTCAGCTACCGCCGGTACAATCTCGGCCTGGGTCTATCCCCAGGTGGTGACCAGTGGCAAGCAATACCGCGTGTTTGGAAAGTCCATCGCCAGCAATCAGGAATACGCTTTTGGTTGGGACTATAACAATATCGCCGTAACGATAAAAGGAGCCTCTTACACGACAACTACGAGTCCCATCGTAATCAATAACTGGTATTATCTAACCTTCGTTTTCTCGGGAGGAAACACCATTGCGATTTACACCAATGGGACCCTTTTGACCAGTCAGTCAATCACCACCGCTTCGACTGGAAGCG
>JBEKEJ010000142.1:0-8147 GCA_050013895.1 Verrucomicrobiota bacterium
ATTATTCCAATCTCACGCTGCTCGCCAGCTTTCATCACACGCCGCAGGCCATCCGCCGGGCGCTGGCCTTCATTGAGGCCGGCGTGATCCGCGCGGCGGATTTCGTGGACGGCGAATGTCCGTTGACGCAACTGCCGGAGCTTTTCAAATCCATGGCCGCGGGGAACCGCGCGATCAAAACGCTGATCCGGGTTCACGAGTGAATTGGGAGGGACGGCGTGTCGCCGTCCCAAAATCAAGGTCGCCGACACGGCGACCCTCCCGGATTATTTCAAAAAACTTTCCAGGTCCTGATGCAATTTCTGCAGGTCGGGCAGGTTGATATACATCATGTGGCCGGCGTCAAATTCGGCGTAGGTGACGTTGGTGCGATAGGCGGCGTCGAGCGGCATGTGGTCGAGCGCGTAATGCACCGTGTCAATGGGGCACACCAGATCGCAGCGCCCGCCCAGGACGAGAACGCGCATGTAAGGATTTTGGTTCATCGCGGCGGCGAGCTTTTCCCCCGCGCTGGCGTAGCTGTTGCGCACGCCGTAATTCCACGGCTGCACCCCGGCGAGAATTTCGTAAGGCAAATCGTCCTCGAATTTCAATTCGCTGCGGACATAGCTGTTGATGGCCGCCGAAAACGGCCCGCGCACCGCCTCGTTCGCCGGATCAAAATCGGGAAACGGCGACGCGGGATCGTCGTCGCGTCCGGTGATGCGGGCGTCGTAAGCGCCCAGAATCAAACCCTGGTCATGCAGCAACTGCTTGCGGAAGACCCCCGGGCCAATCCGCAGATGGTTGTCCTCGATGACCTGGGGTTTTAAACCGGTGAGCCGCGCGAGTTCGGCGGCGATTTTTTTATGTTCCTCGGCGGAGAGCGAGTCTCCTTGTTGCAACGCGGCGGAGTATTCGCCTTTGGCGAATGCGCAGGCCTCGGCGAGCGCGCGGGGCAGGTCATTTTGCAGGTCCGGCGGCAGCTTGTGGTGGAACTGCGCCGCCGCGGTGTAGGCCGGCAAATAGAGCGGATAGGGCACGTCATTGCCCGGATTGTCGGCAATCGTCGCGAAGTCCAGGACGCCGGAAACGAGAATCAGGCCGTTGAGATACATGCCGCAGCGCAGGCGCAAATGGTCGGCGAGGCCGGCGGCGCGAAAGACGCCGTAGCTTTCGCCGCAGAGATATTTCGGCGAGAGCCAGCGCTCGTGCCGCGTGGTCCAGAGCCGGATGAATTCGCCGATGGAATCGAGATCGGCGGAGTCGCCGAAAAATTGATCGGGCTTTTCATCCTTTGCGGGGCGGCTGAAACCGGTGGCCACCGGGTCAATGAACACCAGATCGCTTCCGTCCAGAATCGAATAGGCGTTGTCCACCAGCCCGAACGGCGGTGGCGGCAGCGTGCCGTCGGGATTCATTTTCACGCGGCGCGGGCCGAGCGCGCCCAGATGCAGCCAGGCGGAGGAGGAGCCGGGACCGCCGTTGAAACAAAAGGTGACAGGCCGCTGTTCCATTGCCGATTGGTCAACCCGGGTGTAAGCGACATAAAAGACCGAGGCGCGCGAAGCGCCGTCGGGCTTGAGAATGGGTAACATGCCCGTCTCCGCCACATAAGTCACCCGTTGGCCGGCGATAGTGACGGTGTTGGTGATGAAAACCGGTTTGTGCGTGGCGTCGGGAATGGTGGCCGGTTCGGTTTTGGCGGCGGGCGGCGCGTTGGTGCCCGCGGCGGGCGAATTGGTGGGGGCCAGTTCAGCGGCGCGGGCGGCCACCACCAGCGTCAGGAGCGAAATCCAGATGGTTCTTTTCATTGCAAATGCCAGTTTTACGCCGGGGAAAATGCGCTTTCGTCCCCGGAAACGCAAGTGGCGTGTCGAACAGCCGCAGCTTTGTGAATGGGATGAGAGTTGTGAACAATTTTTTTTATAAATGCTTGCCGCCGTCTGAAATTCATGCGAGAAAATCTTCCAGCAGTTTTGCTAAAGGGATTCGTATTGATACAAGTGAATGTGGGTGAGTAGCAAAACCGATCTCCGGGTCACTAGGGCAGACGTTGATTCCCCAGCCTTCCGGTGCGCCTTCTTTTTGATCGCGCTGCCGGCGGGTATTGCCATGCTCGCGCCGATCCAACCGCCGGCGCGGGCGCAGGGGCGCTCCGGTTTGCCATTGCTTGGAAACTCCCCTTTCGCGCGTCGCATCCTTAAGACCACCCGTAAAGCAGTCAAACCAAAAACCAACCAAACTGAATCGAACAACCACTCCAAAATCATGATGAACACAAAAAGTCTCTTATCCTGTCTGACCGCCATGCTGCTGGCAACGTCCATCGCTTTCGCGGATACGATTGCCAAATGGACCTTCGAAACCAATCAGCCGGCGGGGTCCCCCGGCGCCGGTGTTTGGATCACCAACATTGCCGCCGAAATTGGCACCGGCACGGCTGCGGGCTGGCATGCCGGCAACGCGACCTACAGCTCCGTCACCGGCAATGGATCGGCCAAGGCGTTTAGTTCCCAGGTATGGGGTGCCGGCGACTTCTATCAGTTTGCCGTCAGCGCCATCGGTTTCCAGAATTTGTCCCTGACATTTGACATAACCAGAAGCGCCACCGGTCCGGGAACCTTTGCCCTTCAGTACAAAACGGATGGTGCGACCTATACCCCATTCGGCGCCAACTTTCTCATCCTGACGAACGGCACCGGTTTCCCTTCGTGGAATACAACCACCCCATACGGCGACTATGCGATCTCGTTTGATTTAAGTTCCGCCACCGCATTGAATAACGCTCAGGTCGTTTATTTTCGCCTCGTTGACGTCACCGATCCAACCAGCTCCAGCGGCACTCTCCGCGTTGATAATTTTCTTGTGTCCGGCACGCCGGCGGTTTTGTCCACGCTCTTGAACATCCAGCGCAGCGGGAACAATGTCATGCTGACCTGGAGCGATTCCGCGTTCGCCCTGCAAGCTGCGCCCAACGCAACCGGCACCTACACCAATGTTCCGGGGGCCGCCAGCCCTCATACCGAATCCATCGGTGACCAGCAAAAATTCTACCGCCTGGTTCGTTGATTTGCGCGACCGGCAAAAAATTCAGGGCGGCTTCGGCCGCCCGTTTTATTTGAAGACAAAACACCTCAAAAACCACCCGACTGAAATCAATCGTCGAAGCCTCATTCCCCGATGATTTTCACCAGCGCGCGTTTGCGGCGGCGTCCGTCAAATTCGCCGTAGAAGATTTGTTCCCACGGACCGAAGTCGAGTTTGCCGTTGGTGATCGCCACAACAACTTCACGGCCCATAATCTGCCGTTTTAGATGCGCGTCGGCGTTGTCCTCGCCGGTGCGATTGTGCTGGTATTGGGAGGTGGGCGCATGGGGCGCCAGCTTTTCCAGCCACACCTCGTAGTCGTGCAGAAGCCCGTCCTCCTGATCATTTATGAACACAGCCGCCGTTATGTGCATGGCGTTCACCAAACAGATGCCTTCCTTGACCCCGCTTTTCCCGACCAATTCCTCGACGGTGCCGGTGATGTTGACGAAACCGCGGCGATCAGGAACTTCAAACCAAAGGTGTTCAGTCAAAGATTTCATGCAATTGATATGTCAGGATTAAGCTGATGCGGCAAGCAGAACCCCGGCAGGATTTTTGGCGGCCCAATGCGATCCAATCAGACCCGAATTCCGAAGTTGGGGAGCACACCCGCCCCGGGTGTGGCTGGACGCGCCTCGCGTCCAGCCTCTTGCGCGCGTGACGGGCACCGGAGTTCGGGAAATTTCGATGCGCCCGATGTTTTCCGCGGGGGCGCGGAAAACAGCACGCGAGGCGCGTGCGCTCCCCATCTGCTTCAGAGTTCGGGTTAAGGAATCCGTTGCCGCCATGGTTTCATGACTCCGGGCGAGAAACGGAACCGGTCCCGCCAGCCGCAGACGTTGGTCCGCCGAACAGCGGTCGGAAGTGAGAGCGCGAGACCAGGTCTTGGACGGGGATGGTCTGCCATTCATGAGAACTGGCCCATTTCCGCCGCTCACAATCGCAGGAATATCTTTCGCTGGTACAGGAATCGGCAGATCCCGAACGTGATGGCCATCCCCGCCAGGGCGACGGCCAGTTCACCGTAGCGGCTGAGGCAAAACTTGCTCAGGTCACCGCCGACGAACCGCTGCGCAATCTGCCCGACATCCACCAGGTTGTGAATCATATAGATCGTGATCGGGTTCATCCCGATCCAGACGAAGGGCTGGGCCCAGCCGCGCCAGCCCCAGTTCTCGATGACGAGGTGAAAGGCTGCCAGCAGCAGGCAACTGTAACCGCAAGCCACCAGCACAAACGACGACGTCCAGATCTTCTTGATGACGGGGAACTGGAAATTCCACAGCCAGCCCAGCGCGACCAGCGCCACGCCGGCCGCCGCGAGATAACCGACCTTGGTCCAGTCGCTGCGCTTTGCGTTGCGCAGCCACACCCCGGCAAATACGCCCAGCAGACAGTTCGCAATCGCCGGCAGCGTGCTGAGCAGTCCTTCGGGGTCATGGTCGCCGTCCCATTTCCGCAGCGGCAGGTATTGTTTATCCACCCAGTTCGCGAGGTTCTGGCCCTCGGCGAAGTTGCCCGCCGCGCCGCCCGGCACCGGGACAAAGGTCATCACCGCCCAATAACCGACGAGCAGGCCGACGCACCAGATGATCCGCCCGCGGCGCTGAAAGAAGCAGAAGATCAACCCGGCAAACAGGTAGGCGAGCGCGATCCGCTGGAGCACTCCCAACAATCGGATTTCATGAAACGGAGTGCTGAACCCGCCGTAGTAAAAAATGCCGAGCAGATACATGAGCACCGCGCGCCGCGCGATGCGCACCACGGCTCCCATTCGCCCCTGCTGCTCGATCGTCCGGGTCAGTGAAAACACCAGCGACACCCCCGTGATGAACACAAACATCGGGAAGATCAGGTCCTCGAAATGGAACCCGGCCCAGCCGACATGCTCCAACTGCCCGGCCAGTCCTTGAACCACGCGGCCCCCGCTCAACTTGCGCAACGCCTCGACGAGCGCGTCGGCGCCGACAATCCAGAACATATCGAAGCCGCGCAAAGCGTCGAGTGACATCAGGCGGGCGGGCTTCGCGGCGGCGCTTTCCGGACTGGCCGACGGAGACGCCGGCGCATTTGGCATGGGTGGCTGTTGCTGCATTTGGGGGAGGGGCTAGTGGGTTGGTGGAGGCAGGCCGCTGGTCGTCAGCGGCGCATATTTTTTGTAAAGCGCGCGGCTCATGGCAAAAAAATCGCCGTGCGGCTTCGTGGCATAATGCCCGCCGGCAGTCGTCGCAAATTTCAAATTGTGCTCACGCCATTGTTTTTCGAGCGCCGGGAGATCCAGCGGTGGTTCGCCTTGTAATTCCGCAAGCGCGGCGTCAATCAACAACTGCCAGCGCGGCAGATAGTAATCACTCATCAACCCGTTCCACTCCCGGCGCGCATAATCCGTCAGGGTTCCGCCCCAAATGGTGATGATGCTGCGCGCATCCTTTTCGTAATACACCTGCTCGTCCTTGGTGGCCGCCCACGATTTGGCGTCCCCAATCCATTTGCCCAGCATGAACTCGGTACGCGTGCCGAGAAATTTGTCCGAATCGCGGCCCAGAACCATGAATTGGCCGGCGGCTTTCTTGAACGCGACCGCGTCTTTCCGGTCATAGGCCGCGGCCATCTCGTCGCGCAGTGTCAACCCGATGTTTCCCATCGCCTGCCGGGTCGTGTCCACCAGATCCCGCTGGTAGGCGCTGGATTTGCGCGCAGCGGGGCCGGCCTGCAAAAGCAGTTCCCACGCGCGGACCAAATCTTCGTTCCGATAGGCTGTCCGGGCGGACCGCATGCTGTTGACCTGAGCGCTCAAAGTTGGACGCTCCTGAAAAACGACCCCGTGATTGCCGATGGGATTGACGTTGTCCACCAGAATGTTCGCGCGCAGGATTTCCCATGCCTGCTCGACATTCGTGTCCGTACCGTTCGCGCGCGCGCAGGCCTCGTCGCGCACCCATGCGGCAAGATCCAGATTTGTGCCGGCCCAAACCCGGTCAAACAGCATTTCATAGACCACCGGATTGTTCAGGCCTTCGAGCGTCGCGCCCACGCCCATGAAATTGGTCAGCGCTGGGTCATTCATTGCCGCCGTCACGCGCCGGTTGATCTTGTTGAGCGGCCCGACCAGAAACGTGTTGCCGCCGAAGTTGCCGAGGTAATCCCAAATGAACGGCGCGCCGTAAAATGACCGGGTCTCGCGAAATAATTCACGATTCTCGCACACATAATCAATCAACACCATGCGGCCTTGCGGCACGGCTACGATCATCGCTGACAAACGATCGTCCGTCCATTGCCCGCGCGTTTGAAACGTCCAGGCCATTTGCAACCAGACCGCGTCGGGGTCAACCTGGGCCATGCCGCCGTAAATGGCCCGCGCCACGCCGGCCAGATACGACGGCTCCCAGCTTGGCGGAGTGATTTCATTGAATGGATCCGTGCCGTAGTAATGGCTCGTGCCGTATTCCTTCTGCTGTTCCTGCAAAAACCTGACTTGGATTTCATTGAACTTTGGGTCCAGCGGGTTGAGAAACCAGCAGCCATAGTCGCCGGAGAAACCGCCCCACCCCGGCGGAATTCTCTCCAGTTTCATCGCCGGTTGCCTAGCCTTGAGCGCTTCGGGCACGTGTCCCGCGAATGCGCACAGCACCGGCTTCATGCCCAGGTCGCGTTCGCGCGCCAGGATCCGCTTCTGCAAATCATGCTGGCCGTCAATGAAACTTTGCGGCAGAGGCCCCTCCCATTTGTCTATGTTCACCATCCGATGCCACGGCAGATAGGCCGGGCCGGTGAAGAACGCGCGGATTTCCTCGTCGCTCAAACCGTACTCACGCCAGACTTTTTGCCAGATGTATTCGTTGCCGTTTTGCGCGAGCGGCAGGTTGATCCCGTTGAGCGCCATCCAGTCAATGCACCGCTCCCAATCGCGCCACCGCCAGAACGGCATGGTGTAACCGAATGTGCAATAATTCAGAAAAAAACGATTCTCCAATTTCGTCGTCCGGCGGATTTTTTCCGGCGGCATTGGCAGTCTGGCCGGCACATTCACCGCGTCATCCGCGTACCATGACACGTCCACGTATGCATCGTGCTTCAAATACCAGTTGAACGCGACCGCCTGTGACAGCGGGCCGTCGCCGCGCAATACAATTTTCCCGCCGCGCGCCTCGACTTCGAAGACATTTTCACCGGCCGGCGCGGCGATGGTTTCCACCACAAAGTCCCGGCCATGCCCCGGCGCTATGCGCTCGATCAGTCCGCGCACAGCCGCGTCGGCTTCCGCGGCGCAGGCCGGCAAACCCGGGCAAAGCAGCGCCGCAAAAAGTCCGATGGTGAATATGCGTTTCGTCCTGGTTGAGAACCGGTTGATGATATTCATGGTTCAATTTCTTTCAAAGCCATTCCGGGTCCTCTGTACTGCGCCCCATTGCGATCTCATTCCCGGCCACCTGGCAGGGCGCGCCAATCGTGCGCCTGCTCTCGTGGAGAGACAAGCGCATTTCGCCAGTGTGACAGGCTGTTTCGCGCCCCACCCATCGCGCTCGAAGCATCGTATCTATGGGCCATGACCCATTCCAGGAGTTGATGAAACAATACCCAAAATAGTCAAAAGCAACAAACCGCCTGGTCGTTGCTTTTTGTGAGAAGCGGCCATTCGCTCTCAAAGTGAGCCGGTCGGCGATGCCGGAGAACAAACACCGGTTGGTGAATAAAAGGTTAATAAGTCGTTGTTGACGAAATCAAAAATGGAAACTAAAAGGCCACCGAAGATTGACCTCAGTTTGAGGCAGCGAATTCAGAAGAGGGCTCGAAGAGACTTTTTTGGAAGGTTACCCTTGTTGTTTAAGGATAATATCGCAGTCGTTAATGGCGTTCAACGGGTGACGAATGTGATGAACATCTGGCAACAAATGCCCTTCGGAGCGAAGGCAGCGCCGGTCAAAAGGGCCGGAATTCCTGTTTTACCCCAACCCCGGTTAATACCCATGAAAACAATAACCACGAAGATAATATCTATGAAGACATTTCTCAATAAACGCTGGTGGCAGGCGGCACTGGCATGTTTGATCCTCACCGCAGGCGCCGGTGCC
>JBEKEJ010000143.1:0-8107 GCA_050013895.1 Verrucomicrobiota bacterium
GAGGCTAAGATGGGGAGCGCGCGCGCCTCGCGTGCCGTTTTCCGCGCCCTTCCGCGGCGCGCCAAAGCGCGCCAGCGCGACGGCGGCGCGGAACATCCAGCGCGCGCCGGAAGTTCTGGGGTTTCAAGCCGGCGTTGCGCGCGAAAAAGCTGGAGGCCCGTCCTCCATAACACTGCGAAGTGTGGACGAATCGTGTCCAGCCACACCGGGGACGGGTGTGCTCCCCCCGACTTCGGTTTTCGGTTAAAACGGGATTGCCGCACATGGCCGGGCGCCAGCGCTTCGCGGTCGTCTGGAATCTTCACGGCTGGTTTTGCAGATGGGCGGTGGCGAATTTCTCCACGCGCTGCCAGACTTCGTCCTCACCGATATTCCACAAACAATGCGGTGTGGCGAAACGGCAGTAATCCGAGCAGGGCTTATATGGACAGGCTTTGCCCTCCATCCACTCCGCCGCGGGGTGCAACGGTGCAAACCACTCCGGCAACTGCGGCCCGAAAAACGTGAACGTCGGCAGGCCGCAGAACGCCGCCAGGTGGCCCGGGCCGGAATCGTTGCCGACGAACGCGCCCGCGCCATCCAGCAGCGCAATCAATTCCGTCACGTTGGCCGGCGTTGCCACGCTGGCCTCGCCTGCCTGCAGCCACCAGTCGCGCTGGTCGGGGTCGCACGCGACCTGGACGGGAAGCGCCTTCTCCCGCAGCCGCGCGGCCAACTGACGATAGCGTTCCAACGGCCAGACGCGCACCGGCTGGCCGGCGCCGCTGTGGATCAATACCGCCCCGCAGCCGCGCACCGCTGGCGGAACGATTTTTTCGCGCGGCGGCAGTTCGATTCCCAGGGCCTTGCCCGCGACACGCCAGCTTTCGTAGCGATGCGATTGCGGTTCGGGCCGGGTGAGCGGTTGGGTCAAAAAAATCCGGCTGCCGAAGCAGGAAAATCCGATTCGTTCCCTCGCACCGACTACTTTCAAAAGCAAATGGTCGCGCGGGTCCCCGCCGCTGCGCGCCAAACGCCCGGAAAGGCCGAAGTCAAAATGTTCGACGGCCAGTTGCCGGCGCAAGCGGACCATTTCCCGCAGCGGCCACCGCCAGAAGTGGTATTTATTTTTGAACGCGGTCCACGGCGCGGTGAAAGTGACAACCTTGACCGCCGGCCAGAGGCGGGGCCCCAAATCGAGCGCAAAGGGCTTGGCCAATAAAGTAATGTCGAATCTTTCGGCGACGGCGCGGATGAACGGCGTCGCAATCACCAGGTCGCCCAGCCCCCAGAGTTCAACGATGAGCAATTTTGGTTTCACGATGGGCGTTGCGCCCCGGCCCGATGGAACGAGCGCGGGTTGCATTACTGCGGGAAGGCCGGGCGGGGCCGGGAACCCGGCAAAACGCCCTGTGGATGGAGGAATGTTTCCCTCGCCGGAAGCGGTTGTGGTGCCGGCCGGCAAACGCCCCCGTTGAGGGCGATGCTTAATCCGAGAGCACCGGCAAATTTTGCAATGTCGTAACTCAGCGCGCCGCCCATGATCAGAAACTGAAAGATATAAGTCATGAATTCGGCAAAAAGGAAAATATTGATGGTTTGAATTGATGAATCGCCATATCGGAAGTTGCAATACATCACCCGCAGGCCCGATCCCAAAAGCCAGAGAACGGCGATGCATCCCCAAATGCCGAAGGGGATGATGACCGAAAGCGGGCCGTTGTGGTAATCGTAGGAGAGCGCAAGCGCATTCTGGCTGGGGTCGAAACTCTCGGCGCTGGCCGCCAGGGCGGAATTGCCCATCATCTCGTTGAATTCCTCCGGTGAGATGGCCATGCCTTTGCCCAGAAGCAGGTATTGGGGCACTTTCGGCAGCAGTGCTTTCCACATGTTAATGCGCCAATCCAAACTGTCTTGCGCCTCCCGCCTGGCATCAGGATCCAGGTGCAGCGGCAAAAAAGTCAGCGTTCGTTGGAAGGTAAATGGCAGCTTGGACGCCACCGGAACTATGGCCATCATCGCCATGATGCCAAGCCAGGCGAAGATCGGCAGCAGCTTGGTCCGATGCAATCCCTCCGCAAAAAATTGCAATGCAAAAAGCACCACCACGAAAAGAAGCTGGTAGCGGAATCCGCCCAGGAAAATCAATGAAAAGGTCAAAAAGAACAGGAACGGTCGCCACACTTTGCGTGAAAGAAATATTCCACGAATGCCGTATCGGGCCATCAGAAAGGACCAAATCGCGAGTCCCGCCAGGGCAAAACCTGCCAGGCGGGTTTCTCCGATTTCAAACGAAAAAAAAGAATAAATGTCGGGTGAAAAAAACAAGAAGACAAACCTGGCCCACGAGGGCGTAATTGAAAACAAATCTCCGATAAAGTTCACCACCCCTCCCAGCAAAAACAGCGCCACATACAATCCCGCCCGTTCGAGCGGGATGCGCCGGGCGGTCAACGCAAAATAACTCAAAATGCCTCCCACCAAATAAACATATTTTCTGCCCCCGTAAACTTCAGAACCAAACGCCCGCACGCCAAACCCGCCTGTCAGCTCGGCGGTCACGAGCACCACTGCGATCAGGCAAAGCAGCGGCCAGGTAATTTGGGGGACCCGGATGAAACGCATCTCGCTGTTCAAGGCCCGCTCCAGCACCGATATCCCCAGGCTCAACGCCACCATCACCAGCCACAAATTGGGCGAGCTTTTTATGAAAAACATGGAAATGCCCGCGTTCCAGCTTAGTATCAGCAACGGATGATGCCAGCGGAGCAGAAAGGGTGAAGCGAGCAACAGCGCCACAATGCCAAACAAGCCAAAGGTCGAATAATCCATCGGATTGGTCAGCAAGTAACCGATGGTGATGGCCAGCGGCACGCAGATCGCATAAATGATCAGCGTCCTGAAAAGGGCGGCTTGGTTTGGACTATTCATTTGCTGACAAATGACAACGAATCCGGCAGTGCAACCACATTCGTTTGACAATGCTGAAGATAATCCAGTTCATAGACCGGCGGCAACCACAATTCCAGTCCATTCGCCAGGATTTTGGAGATCTTCGAGCATTTGCAACGTGCGGACATGGCTGTCCGCCCTCCAGTTCGATTCAGCCAACACACCCTTGACACTACCGCCAACACCTTTGACCGCCCGCAGCAGTTGATTTTTCGGAGGCGCTGCGAATTGGGACATCACGCGCTCCGGCGGCAGTGACACTGTTCCCGGAACGCCGCATTTATGCGGCAGCGCGGGGTTGCGGCAACGTCCTGCCGGATGAATCCGGCGTTCCTTGCCGAATCACGCCGCTCGTTGTGGGCAGCGTCATGTTGCACCCGCTTCACGGGGGCAATGGAATCCGGCAGCAACCACGAACTTATGGGCGAGGCGAGAGGTTGAGCAGGTCTGATGGATTAACACGCAAAAACAAATTGGCATCGTCGGGTTGCAATCTGGGGCCACGCACCGAATCCATGCCCCTGATTTCCTGCCGCCTCACGGCATCCCGTTGGCGGGTGGACAAAAGGCAGACTCACTGGACAACTTCACGTGCGGCCTCTTTCCGAAGCCAGGCGGCTCGCCGCCTCAAACACGGCTTCCCGGCTCGAACGACGCGGTTTCCAACCCCAGGCGGTCAGCGTCTCGGTGGCAATGAAGTTGGAGGTCACGTCACCTTTCCAGCCCACTTTCCCCCCGGTAGGGTGAAATTTTACGCCGTTCAGCTTCATAACCTGGCAAATGACGCTGGCGGTTTCGTTGACCGAAATCTGGTCCACGTTGCCGATATGGACCAGGTTGTAGTTCCTCGTGGTTCGGGCGAGGGCAAAGAGCATCGCCTCCAGGCAATCATCCACCAGCACAAAGGAACGGCGTTGGGTGCCATCTCCGAGAATTTCCAATCGCGTCGGATCCCTCTGCAGTTTCCTCACGAAATCGTGAACCACCCCGTGATCCATGCGCCCGCCGATGATGCCGACGAAGCGAAACACGATGGCGCGAAAATCATAAGTGTGCGCCCAGGCCGAAATCAAACCCTCCGAGGCGAGTTTCGCTCCGCCATAAAGGTTCAAGGGCGCCATGGGGCCGTGCAATTCCGAAGCCGGCGGATGGGCCAACTCCCCGAACACGGTCGTGCTGCTGGGGAACAAAATGACACGGATCCCGTTCCGGCGCATGGCTTCCAGCACGTAAAACAAGCCCAGGATGTTTTGTTCGACAAAAGTGTCCGGGTGCTCGGCGGCCGAGCGAATGTCGCTGTCGTCGCAAAAGTGGAATATGACCTCGTGGCCGGGAACCGTTTCCTCCACCTTTTTCCGATCGCTCACATCGGCTTCGATAAACCGAAAGCCGGAGTGCCGCCGGACTTTGGCCAGATTGGCGGTACGGCCGGTCTTCAAATTGTCATATACCGTGACGCTGGCGCCTTCCTGAATCAGCCGCTCGGTCAGATGGCTGCCGATAAAACCGGCGCCGCCGAAAACCAGCACTTTCTTGTTCTGCAAGTTCACAGGATCGTTCTCATTTCATTGATTTCGCTTTCAAGGCGGGAGGCAACATGGGCCCGGCCTCGACTGGGGCACAACATTGGGTTGGCGCATGAAGGATGTGTTAATTGAGTTGTTGTTCAAAGTCCAGAGGACATTTGATAGTGTCTTGATCTCAATTCATAATCGTAATCTTGATCAGCCGGGGAAAATGCAACCGTGGCCTTTGTGTCGCCCGCATCAGCATGGGTAGGGACAGCGCGCTGCGCTGTCCGCGCCGCGTGCAGCGGCGCAATGGAAAGCGCGGAGATGCCGCTGAAATTCGAGTTCCGCCCGCTCCACGTGGGCGGTAACGCCGCAGCGGAGACTGTCTCAAAACAATTTCTCGTCGGAGGGGCGAGTTACACGAGCCCCCATTTTCATAGGCATTCGGTCAGTCAGGCGCTCGTATAACTCGCCCCTCCGATACTTTTGAGACAGTCTCAGCGCGCCGTCCCTACCTTTGGTGCGAGTGCCAAGTTGTGATGCAGGGAACAGGCGGTTAAACAAATTCATTGACACTGGCCCCGCCACTCAATACTCGTTGGCCGATTATGGCGCGAAGCAACTCGCTAAGATATCTGATCACCGGGGGAGCGGGTTTCATCGGCTCCCATCTGCTTGATGCTCTCCTTTCCGATCCCGCGACCACGGAAGTCAGGGTGTTGGATAATTTTTCCTCGGGCCGACGGGAGCATGTCGCGCTGCATGCGAAGGACAAGCGGCTTGCCGTGAAAACGGTTGATCTTCTGGACCTTGAAAAAATATTGCCGCACTTTCGGAACATTGACCGGGTTTTTCACTTGGCCGCCAACCCCGATGCCCGTTGGGGGATTGACAACACGCGGCTGGATCTCGAACAGGAAACCATCGCCACGTATAACGTCCTGGAAGCCATGCGGCGCAAGCGGGTGCCCCAAATTGTCTTTTCGAGTTCCGGAACCGTATATGGCGATGTTGGCACGACGGTGACGCACGAAAACCTGGGGCCTTGCCTGCCGGTCAGTCTTTACGGGGCGGGCAAGGTCGCATCGGAAGCGCTCATCACGGCTTTCTGTGCCACTTTTGGATTACGCGGCATCATCCTGCGCTTTGGCAACATTGTCGGTGAACGCACCACCCACGGGGTCATCTATGATTTCATCAGACAGCTCGCGAAAAATTCGGGCGAATTGAAGGTATTGGGCAACGGTTTTCAGGCAAAACCTTATGTCTATGCCCGTGATCTGGTCAGCGGGTTGATGTTCGCCGGACAGCGATGTTCAGAACAGGAGCCGTCAAAATTTGACGTTTTCAATCTCGCGCCGGATGGCGCCACCTCGGTGCGCTTCATCGCCGCCGAGCTGGTGGAACAGCTTGGATTCAGCGGTCGGACAAAAATTCGCTACGGAACCGCCGCCGCCGGCTGGCCGGGAGACGTGCCGCAATCGAGAATGGATTCCTCAAAACTCCGCAATGCCGGCTTTGCCTTGCCGCGAAGTTCCGACGCCGCCGTGCGCCTGGCCATCAGCCGCATCCTCGAGTGGCTCGCGAAGCGCAAGGACACGAAAGACGATTTAAAGCTGCCTCGCGCTGTTTCGATGGTTGGTTGAGGGTTGAGAGCTTAACCCGAAAACCGAAATTGGTTGGGACGGCGCGTCCACCCTCCGTAGCAGCTACTGCCGAGGGTGGAGAGGACGGGCGGGCGGGGACAGCGCGCTGAGACTGTCTCAAAAGCATCAGAGGGGCGAGTTATACGAGCCCCTGACTGACCGAATGCCTCTGAAAATGGGGGCTCGTGTAACTCGCCCCTCCGACGAGAAATTGTTTTGAGACAAACTCAGCGCACTGTCCCTACCGTCATTTTCACGCGCCTAACTCCGGTTTTCGGGCTTAAAGAGCAGCCAACATCCGCAACATTCAACACTCAACCTTCAATCCGTTTCAGCTTTTAGCCTTCAGTCTTTGGCCTTTTTTTCCGCGATGACCTCCCGGTAGATCTCCACGTGCCGCCTCGCCAGGGCTTCAGGCAGACGGCGTTTCCGGATGATGGCCGCCCCGCCCACCGGACGGGGATGTCCTTGCGCAATCCACCGGGCAATGGCGGCGGTCAACCCCGCCCAATCGTCCGGCGCAAAAAGTTCCGCGCCGGGCATGTCCTGCGCCATTTCTACAATCCCTCCCAGGCGCGCGCCGAAGAACTTCAAGTCCCGCCCCAGCCCCTCAAGCACCACCATGGGGGCGGCATCTTCGGTGGGGAAATGCACCATGGCCGCCGCCGAATCATAGTAATGCAGCAATTCGTTTTCGGCCGGTGTGCCCAAAAAGCGCGCGTATCCGGCTTCCGCCATCGGCCGGACCCGCTTTTGAAACGCCGTGGTATAAGCAATCTCCAATGAATGAATGTACCCGATGAAGTGGAATTCAAATTTTAATCCCTGCCGATGGAGCGCCTCGGCCACGTCCAGCAATTCCAACTGGCGTTTCCGCGGAGAGATGGCCCCCACGTTCAGCAGCACGCAAGGACGCGGACCGGCGTCCGGGGCCGGGTCCAGAAAAGATTGCCGGAGCGGATGCGGCATCAGCCAGGTTTTCCGGGCGCGGGGCCGGACCAATTTCTCGGTGTAGGTCGAATTGCAAAACACGCCCGCGGTGCGGGGCAGAACGAAATTCTCCAGCCGCGCCGTCAGCCAGCCGTAACTCCCGATGCGGGGCCGGTTCAAGCGCGCCAGCTCGGCCATGTTTCCCTGCATGGCCACCACGTTGGGATAACCGGAAAACACGGCGCTGATGCCGCAATCCCGTTCCGTTCCGTCTCCCTGCACAATGTCCGGTTGAATCTCGCGCAGTTTCCTGCGCACGGCGCGAACACAACCCAGATAGCCGGTGCGCAACCAGCCGAGTTTCGGCACCAGCAGGCCGTGAAACCAGATATTGTCCGCCAGTTTTTCCGGCGATTGCACCGGCCGTTGCAGGCAGGAGATGACATGCAACTCCACTTCGGGCAGACGCGCAAACCCGTCGAGCAGGGAGGCGGTGCCTCCGGGCAGACGTGGCGTGGTGTCGGTGTAAGCGCGAAAACTCTCGCGGAGGTCCGTGGCCAGGAGAACAACTTTCATTTCCGCACAAATATCAGTTTGCATCATGCCGTGCAAGCGCTGCTCCGCGGCTGCCTAAAAATGTGGCCATGCCTGGACGCTGCGGCACACCAAGTTGCGTCGTGTCGGAAGGAACTTCGAAAGGAACGCCGGATTTATCCGGCAGGGCATTTAATCACGGGCGCCCGCTGCCTCATGAATGCGGCGTTTCGTGACATTGTCCAGGACGTGTTGCCCGAATGGACCGGAGCGCGGGAGTCCCACCCGCAGGAGGTGCTTGCGAGCAGAACCATAGGACCCGAAAACCGAAATTGGTAGGAACGGCGCGTCCACCCTCCGTAGCAGCACTGCGGAGGGTGGAGAGGACGGGCGGGCGGGGACAGCGCGCTGAGACTGTCTCAAAAGTATCGGTGGGGCGAGTTATACGAGCCCCTGACTGACCGAATGCCTATGAAAATGGGGGCTCGTGTAACTCGCCCCTCCGACGAGAAATTGTTTTGAGACAAACTCAGCGCGCTATCCCCGCCACCATAT
>JBEKEJ010000144.1:0-8018 GCA_050013895.1 Verrucomicrobiota bacterium
AAGGGCCATCCCGGCGCGCAATACCGCGACAACGCGTTGAGCAAGGCGCGCTTTGAATTCCGCTGGGAGGACCAGTTCAACCTGAGCCTCGACCCGGTGACCGCGCGCGAGTTCCACGATGAGACCTTGCCGCAGGAAGGCGCCAAGACCGCGCATTTCTGCTCCATGTGCGGCCCTCACTTTTGTTCCATGAAAATAACGGAAGATGTAAGAAAGTATGCCGCCGAACAAGGCATTGCCGAGGAAGAGGCGCTGAAGAAAGGCATGGAAGCCAAGTCGAAGGAGTTTGTGGAAAAAGGCGCGGAGCTTTACGCGAAGGCGTGACAATTATTAATCGTCGAATCCTGGCATTAAAAATTCCATCACTTAGCCCAGGGTTGGTCCGCAACGCGGGACTACCTTGGATCATCCGTCAACCGGCTGGAAGTTTGGGCGGCGCAGCAGAGATCGTCTCAAAAGTATCGGAGGGGCGAGTTATACGAGCCCCTGACTGATCGAATGCCTCTGAAAATGGGGGCTCGTGTAACTCGCCCCTCCGACGAGAAATTGTTTTGAGACAAACTCGGCAACGCCGCCCTACCAGTGATTTGATTTTGGTAGGGCAGAGCTGCCGCTCTGCCTATTCTTCCCGTCATTCGCGTTCAGCGGGTAATTTAATTCGGTAAGGCAAAGCTGCCGCTTTGCCTAATCTCGCAGTTTGATTTACTTTGTTCACACAAAATGTTCGCCAACAAATCCATGAAACCCATCCAAGGTTACCATTTCATCACGCCGGGCGATTTGCACTGGCAGCCGTCCAGACTATGAACAACATTAAGAGCAATAAAAAGGAGTTGTCAGCAAAACAACTTGAAGAACTGCTCAGAGCATTGAAAGCCCGTTTTGAGAAAAACCTGAACCGCCATCAAGGTCTGGAATGGGCTAAAGTGCAGTCCCGCATTTGCGGGATGAAAGCCAATCCTGAAAAGCTGTGGTCACTCAATGAAATGGAAAGAACCGGCGGTGAACCGGATGTTGTTGGTCATGATAAGAAGACGGGCGAATGCGTTTTTTATGACTGTTCAGCGGAAAGTCCCCAAGGCCGCACCAGTCTTTGTTACGACCGTGAAGCGCTGGATTCGAGGAAAGAATTTAAACCGAAAAACAACGTCATTGATATGGCAGCGGCCATGGGCATTGAGCTTTTGACGGAAGAAGAATATCTGGAGCTACAGAAGTTGGGAGATTTCGATACGAAGACGTCGAGCTGGGTGAAAACACCTGCTGAAATTAGAAAACTCGGCGGCGCGCTCTATTGTGATCGCCGTTACGGCCGCGTCTTCGTGGGTCACAACGGTGCGCAGTCTTACTATAGCGGCAGGGCGTTCCGTGGCTCGCTGAGGGTCTGAAGTTTGCAGAGACGGCGTCTCGCGGTGCGTGCCGCGCGGGCCACCGTGGTTTCGGCGCGCGGTCGTGGCTCTTCTCACTTTAACAAGGAAGCGGAATCGGCATAGACCCGGGCGACATGTTCCATGGTGGGCCGGCGGTCGGGATTCTTTTCCAGACATGCCATGATGATGACCACGGTGTTGCGGAGCAGATTGTGCCCTGGTTTCAGGGGCGAAGGCGGCGTTGCCTCCCGGATTGCCCGCTCGATTTGCGCCTTGTTGCCGTCGAACGGATGTTTCCCCGTATAAGCATAATAAGCCGTGACGCCAAAACCGAAGACGTCGCCCTTGAAACCTTTCGTGAAATCTCCCTCCCATTTCTCCGGGGCCGAATACTTGGCCGTGCCCGCCGGATTATTTGTCTTGTCCGTTATAAAGGGCGGCAGATTCCCCTCGAAATACGAGTGCGAAAAATCAATGAGCCGCGTTTCGTCGGGCGCGGCCACGGGCACCAGCACATTCTTGCTCTTCAAATCGTTGTGGACGATCGGGCGTCCGCAAAAGATGCCGGCGTGCATATCCGCCAGCGTTTCCGCCACGCTTTGCAGGAGACGATGCGTCCGTCCCGGATCCCTGAGCGTGATGCCTTTGCGCACCAGGTCATCCAACGTATCTCCCTCGATGTATTCCAGAAACAGCCGGTGCGTGGCGGCGTCATAGGCCAGTTTGCGCCGGATGCGCGGGTGGGTCACCTCTCCCAACACATAGGCCTCGTTGGCGATGAATACCTCGTCCCAGAAATGGGCCGGCTCCTTCAGCAAGGTGGGATACGGATGCCGCGCCAACTCCACGCGGGCCAGCTTGGACACGCCGGCCTCCACCGCCAACGGCTCCCGTTTTGTGATGGCTGGTATGTTCATGGTCGCTCGACCCTGGCGGGCCAGAGCAGTGGCAGAAACTCTTTGGGCCGTCAAGCGATGAATCCCCTGGGCTGCCGCGGTTTACGCGAAGGTCTGAATCGAATAGAATCCCGCCCGATGGCGATTCCTAAAACAACTTCTGCCGAAGCCTTCGAGCGCTATGTGGGCGGGAAATGTCTGGTGGCTTGTCGCGGCAAAGCCTGGCGGGACATCAAAGCGCGGATCATCGCCCCTGTTTGGTTCGGCGCCTGCACTTTCGAGCAATCCCGCAACTGGTGGAGCAATACCACGGGCGACAGCCGCGCCCATTTGAAGTATATTCGCTCCAACATTTAACGAAAGAAAGGATTCAAAAATGATAAAACGCAAACTGGGAAACAGCAATCTGGAAGTCTCGGCCATCGGGCTGGGCTGCATGGGAATGAGCTTTTCCTACGGTCCACCCAAAGACAAACAGGAGATGACGTCTTTGCTTCACGCTGCCGTGGAACGCGGCGTCACATTCTTTGATACCGCTGAAGTCTATGGCCCTTTCACAAATGAAGAACTTGTCGGCGAAGCTCTCGCGCCGTTCCGCAAGCAGGTGGTCCTTGCCACCAAGTTTGGGTTCGATCTCAGTGGCAGCGACCATCGGCCGGGAGCGGCAGGTCTGAATAGCCGGCCTGAGCGCATCAGGCAGGCCGTCGAAGGTTCACTCAAGCGGCTCAAGGTCGGAACGATTGATTTGCTCTATCAACATCGGGTTGACCCGGACGTGCCCATCGAAGACGTGGCGGGCACGGTGAAGGAATTGATTCAGCAAGGAAAGGTCAAGCACTTCGGCCTTTCTGAAGCGGGCGTGCAAACCATCCGTCGCGCACACGCCGTTCAGCCGCTCACTGCCCTCCAGAGCGAATACTCGCTGTGGACGCGAATCCCGGAAAAGGAAGTGATCCCGACGCTCGAAGAACTCGGCATCGGCTTCGTTCCCTACAGCCCGCTCGGCAAAGGTTTTCTCACGGGCAAAATTGACGAAAACGCGAAGTTCGACAGTTCCGATTTCCGCAGCACGCTCCCGCGCTTCACGCCGGAGGCGCTCAAGGCGAATCAGGCGCTGATTGATCTGCTCGGCAAGATCGGTCAGCGGAAGAAGGCGACACCGGCTCAAATCGCGCTGGCGTGGTTGCTGGCCCGAAAGCCGTGGATTGTACCCATTCCCGGCACGACGAAGCTGCATCGCTTGGACGAGAACATCGGGGCCGTGGCCGTTGAACTGACACCGGACGACCTGCGTGATATCGAAAGCGCGGCTGCTAAAATCACGGTGCAAGGGGCCCGGTATCCGGAAAAGCTGGAGCGGTTGACCGGGCGTTGAGTGATTGGCAAACAGGAGCCAAAACCACGGATGGACACGGATAAACACGGATTGAGAATTCCGAAAATAGAAGCAAAACCATTTGAACAGCCGAGCACCGATGATTTTCTATCCGTGTCCATCTGTGTTCATCCGTGGTAAAAAAAACATTAAAGAGAGAGGAATCAAATATGGAAATCAAACGAAGCGGTTCACAACCGTCCAGCAAAGGACCGGCCGATTGGTTCACCGGCGCGGTGCGCATTGACTCGCCGTTCAAGGGAAGTGACCCATCGCGTGTTACCGGCGCAATCGTCACTTTCGAGCCGGGCGCGCGAACCGCGTGGCACACGCATCCGTTGGGACAGACGCTCATCGTGATTGGCGGCTGCGGACGCGCCCAACGCCGGGGTGGCCCGATTGAAGAAATCCGGCCGGGTGACGTAATCTGGTTTCCGCCAGGCGAGAAACATTGACACGGCGCTGCACCAGCCACGGCCATGACCCACATCGCCATTCAAGAACAGCTCGACGGCAAAGCGGTTGACTGGATGGAAAAGATCAGCGACGAACAATACCAAGCGTAACCGGGGGCGCAGAATTTTGCGCGAAGGCGTAGGTTCATCGGGGCGCAGCTGTGTGCGGCAGCCTCAGCCGCAGCACATTCGAATTGAGACAGGTTTTGATTTTCTCAGCCACCTCCGTGTTTCTGAGCTGTTGCGGCTGGTCTTCGACACAGCCGCGCTTCGGCGATTCACTTGTCCCGGCTTGTGAAGTGTTGCGCAAGTTGCATTTCCTGGGCAACGGCGTATGGTTCGCCAGCGATTTCATGAAAGCGATTCAAGGTTACCATCTCATCAAGCCCGAAGACCTTTTCTGGCGGCCCTCCAACCTGATGCGCATCCCGAACGCGGATTATCTGGAGCGCACCGGCAGCGAGAACATGGGCGCGCGGCTCTGGCGGTTGCCGCCCAAGAGCGCGAACACGCTGCACAAGCACATCCGCGCGGAGGAGTTTTATTTCGTGCTGGAAGGCACGGGCCGCCTGCGCGTGGGCGACGAGACGTTGACCGTGCCGCGCTACGGCGGCGTACTGGTCGGGCCGGACCAGTTGCGGCAGGTGTTCAACGATACCGACGCCGAGGTGCTCTGGCTCATCGTGGGCGCGCCGGAGGAACTGGAATTTCTGCCCGGCGCAAAGACCAGGCCCGACCTGTCGCTCATTTACCCGGTTGACCCCAAGCAACTGCCTAAGGAACTCGGCGGCGTGGAGTGGCCGCCGGAATAATCCCCAACCTCAACCCCGATGAACGGCATCGGGCGGGCGGGGTTGCATCAGCCGCGCTTTGAGTCGGCCGCTACACCTTCGCCGCCGTGGCGCGAGAAGCTCACTGCCCAAAGCAGGCCAGCCCCGGCGGCATAGGCGATGGCGAAATCCGGCGCGGCGGTGAACCAGGCGAAATAGTTTTCCACGCCGCCGGTCGTGAGCTTGGAGGCGTGGATGAGGCCGACGGCCGAGCACACGGCCGCCACCAACAGCCATGTGGCGGCGCGCTTGAACTTGCGGTCAATCACACAGGCCATCACCGCCGCGTAGATAATGGAGGTGATAAGAAATCCCTGGCTCAAGGCGATGACGCCGCGAATATAGAGGTTGGGCGCAAAGCGGTCCACCGTGCTGGCCAGATCGGTTCCGGCCACCTGCAGGGTGGTTTCAACCTGCACCAGCAGCCACGCCGCCAGCGCGGGGATGAGTCCCGCCGCCACGGCCAGCGCATGCGGTTTCGGGCTGGCCTGAAATGCCTGGGCGGTGATGACCAGCCCGATCCACAGCAGGATGCCCAGGGCGACCTCCAGCGGCACGAAGCGAAGGACTTCCCCGACGATGCCGAAGAGCGCGATGGCGCAAATGGCGGCGCCGTTGAGCCACGAGTAAGCCCATCGCGCGCCCATTGCCTTCCAGCCGGGATGACCGATATACAGCGTTGTGGCAAACGGGCTGCCAAAGCACGCCGCCACGATACTGCCGATGCCGTTGGCCAGCAGCGACGGCCGCGTCGGGAAACGGTCGCCCGCCGCCTCCGCGCTTTCGAGACATTGCAGGGAACCGATGATGTTGAAGAGCCCCATCGGCACGATGACGGACAGGTAATTCCAGCCGACCTTGGAAAAAAGAAAGGTGAACAGGCTGTCGCCCGACCATTGTGGCGGGTGGAAGGCCACTGAAGCCGGCGCCGCGGCCGGCGCGAGTCCCACCGCGCGCAACGCCCAGGCGAGCAGCGTTCCCACGACCACGGCCACAAACCCGGCGGGCAGCCCGAGCGGCAGTTTCAGTTTCGATCCATAGCACACAAGGATGAGCAGCATCGGCAGCAGCCCCAGCGCCGGGGTCGCAAAAATCTGGAACACGAATCCCATGGCGATGAACGTGATAGCGATGCCCGCCAGCGCGGAAAGCAACGCCGCACGCGGCGTGTGCCGGCGCAACCAATCGCCCACAAACGCCCCGGCCAGTTCCATCACGCCACTGATGAAACAGGCGAAGATGCCGGCCTTCCAGGCGAGCGTCGCATCCTGCGTCTGCCGGTAAATCGGCGCCATGATGAAGACGATGTAGGCGAACAGACTGACCGTGTTGATGCCGTAAGGCATGGCCGCCACATCATCCCGTCCCTCCTGTTTGGCCAAACGCCACGCCTGCCAGGCAAAGAACAAATTGCCCGCCAGAATGGAAAGCGCCGCACCGGGCAGGATGCGGGTGACCACTTCGGCCGCACTGATGCCACATAGTAGCGGGCAGAGCGTGAAGATGAGCAGAAGCTGAAGCAGGTTGTCCACGAACAGGCCGAAAAAGCCGTCCAGGTCGCCTGCCCGGATAATGAGGAAACGCGGTGTCGTCGCCGTCACACTACGATGAAAGCAGAAGGCGCCCACGATGGAAATGCGAATCTGGAATGCAGATACCGGCGGCCAGGTCGTCGCTGCCGAAGGATTGAGCGGGGTTTGAAATTTTCAGTGTTTCCTGGGGTGACGTCCTTTCATTTTTTTCCGGTGGCGATAAGTGTCAATGACCAGCAGGGCGAAAATAATCAAGCCGCCGACAGCCAAAATGGTGATGCTGGGCTTGTAACGCCACACATTGCTCACAAAATCGGAAACATCCTGGCCCATTTTCCAACTTACACCATTTCTGTTGAATCTGAAACTGGCTGCGAAGCACCGGTCGCATCTCTGCCGGAATTCCGTGGCGGCGGGCATCCTGCCTGCCGTAGAGCCGAGGCGTCCCGCCCGGCGGATAAAACACTTGAGCCCACCAACCGCGCTGGAACATTCCAGAATCGCACGCATCTGCCATCATTCTATCCGGGCGGTGGGACACCAGCCCTCCACGGCAGACGAGACGTCTGCCGCTACCAAGCCAGCGGGGCCGCATTTCCAAAGGTGGATCAAATCGTGCCAATGCAAATTGGAACCGCCATGTAATCTGGCTTCCTCAGCAGCCTCGCCCCGCCAAACCATGCTGATGCCCTGGATCAGGAAAGTTTCGCCAGGCCGCGGGGATTTTGCGATGTTGCGCCGATGCATTCGCGAAAGGTGATCGTCGTCGGCGGCGGCGCGGCGGGTTTTTTTGCCGCCATCACCTGTGCCGAGGCCGCTCCCGATGCCGAGGTGACGGTGTTGGAACGCGGCCCGCGGTTTCTCGACAAGGTACGCATTTCCGGCGGCGGCCGCTGCAATGTCACCCATGCCTGCTTCGATGCGCGTGAATTGACGTCCCGGTTTCCGCGCGGCGGGCGGGCGTTGCTGGCGCCCTTCAAAAAATTTCAGGCGAGTGACACGGTGGCGTGGTTCGAGTCGCGCGGCGTGAAGCTGAAGACCGAGGACGACGGCCGCATGTTTCCCGTCAGCGATTCGTCACAGACCATCATGAATTGCCTAATGAATGCCGCAAAAGCGGCGGGCGTGAAGCTGCGGTTGAATTGCGGCGTCGAGCGGGTGGCGAAATTGCCGGAAAGCGGATTTGAAGTGGTGCTGACAACTGAGCGCCGGTCTCCGACCCGGCGAGTTCCGGCGACGTTTTGCTTTCGCGCCGGGTCGGACCAGCCTTCGCTTGGAAGCTTCGGCGCGGCACGGACCGGCGCTCCAATGGAGACGCTCGCCTGCGACCGCCTGTTGCTGGCCACGGGCGGGTGCCGCGCGGCGGCGGCGGGACAACTGGCGGTGTCGCTCGGGCACACGCTGGAGGCGCCCGTGCCGTCGCTGTTCACGTTTCACATCGCGACGCCGTGGTTGCGCGAACTGGCCGGAGTTTCCGTCGAACCGGTCGAAGCGTCCGTTCCGGCGGCAAAATTGCGCGAACGCGGCGCGTTACTGGTAACGCATTGGGGCTTGAGCGGG
>JBEKEJ010000145.1:0-8339 GCA_050013895.1 Verrucomicrobiota bacterium
ACCGCACCCGGGGCGGGTGCGCTCCCCATCAACTTTGGAGTCCGGCTTGAACCGGGTCTGACCGGCGCGGCTTGAAAGCCGCGGCTACTCGAATCTCCAGTCACCCAGCCATTCCGGGAGCCGGCAATCGTCGCAAACCGCGTTTGAATGTTCGCAAAAATCGCGGACGATTTGCATCAAACCCTGCTGTGCCGCCGCGCTTCGCAACACGCGGCCCGGCGGGCCACCCAGCAAGCGCTGCCGCGCCAGTTTCAACACCGAATTATCACCCGCCCCTGGCCAGGCGAAATAACGGTGCTCGATCACGCGCCGGAGTTTATCGTTTTTGCCTTCGGCGGCGCGAATCCAAAGCCAGGGCAGGACCACGTTCACCGCCAAATCCGTTATCCGCGCCGCACCCAGCAATGGCTGCGGCCTTTGCAATCGCGCCGACCGGAACGTCCAGTGCCACGACCAGAATTCATCGCGCCCGGCGCCGCCAGCGCGAGCCGGCGTCGCGGATGATTGGCCGGACGCAACCCGTGAAATTTCCAGACCCCGCGCGGCAACAGGCAGTCGCTGAATTCCTCGCGCTCGCGCCACCAGCAATCCCAAAGCTTGCGAACGTAATCATCGTTGCCGGTTTGGGGGCGCGCGCTTGCCGCGCCGAAGCCCCGGCAAACGGGACGCCGGCGGGGCAATTCCGCCGGCAGCAAACCGCTGATGCCGAGCAGCCGCGCTTGCAGGACCAGGAGTGGCACGGGCGTCTCGCCCGTGTGTTTCTGTCTTTCATCGCACGGGCGGGACGCCCATGCCACTGACCAGCGAAGTCGTGATTCGGCGAGATTTTGCATCGGCCAGACGTTGTGTTTGTATCCGAGCGCGCGAAACAAACCTTCCCACAGCGCCTGGTCCCAGCCGGCGTGCCGCGCGCGGGCGTGGAATTGCGCCGCTTTGGCCTGAAAACGAACGCGGGCGGCGGCGCGCAGGAGTTCGGCCGCCTGCGGCCCGTTCAACTCGCGCAACGTCGGTGAACAGCGGCCGCGCAGATTTTCGGGCAGCGCGCGCGGCGATTCGGTTTCGAGCCACAAACCCAGCTCGGCGAGCGGCGCGTCGAGCTTGTTGCTCACGGCCAGCCTCGGTGGCGAAGGTTGGAGTTCCAGCTTCAACTTGTTTGACGCCCGGTCATCCCGGCACGCCGATGCACCAGCTCCCACATCGTCCCAGATGACGTGCAAAATGACATTTTGGAAATCGGGGTTGCGGTCGTGGCCGTGCGCATGCCAGCCGCTCGCGCGCAAATCCACCTCCACGTCGCCGGAGCGCGGAGCGTCGTCGCCGAATTGAATGACCGCGCCGCGGAAATCCGGTCCGCCTTCGACGCTGGCGAAGCCGGGATGGAGGACGCGGACGGCCTGTGCGCCGGCGGTGATGAGCCGGTCGCGGCGCAGCCGCTGGTGCTGCCAGACGGCTTGCAGCAGGCGTTCGGGCGGCGTATCCTTTTCGTCGCGCAGGACATTCGCCGCGCCGCAACGCAGGCGCCATTCGGCGTAAAAGTTTTCGGCCAGCGGGAGCACGCGCCCTTGCTTTTGCGCCCGCCGTTCAGCAAAGTCAAGCTGTGGCGCAAAAATATTGAACGCACCCAACGGCAGTTTTGCCTGTTTATAAAACCAGGCGGCGGATTTTTTTGGTGGCCGGAAGGGGAATCTTCCGGCTAAACTTCCGGCTGCGCGCCATGAGCGGCAACACGATGATTGAAGTGACGAATTTGACGAAGCGCTACGCGGGACGCACGGCGGTGGCGGACATCTCGTTCACGGTGGCGCGCGGCGAAATTGTCGGCCTGCTCGGCCCGAACGGCGCGGGCAAAAGCACGACGATGCGGGTGCTGGCCGGTTTCCTGCCGGCGACGAGCGGCACGGCGCGCGTGGCGGGCTATGACGTCTTTTACGAGTCGGACGAGGTGCGCCGGCGCATCGGTTACATGCCGGAAAACAATCCGCTTTATCCCGAAATGCGCGTGCGGGAATACCTGAAATTCCGCGCGCGGCTGAAAGGCCTCGGCTGGCGGCGTTCCCGCCAGCGCGTCAGCACAGTGATGGAACAATGCGGCCTGGCGGACATGGGCCGCCGCGTCATCGGCCAGCTTTCCAAAGGCTACCGGCAGCGCGTCGGTCTGGCGGATGCGCTGGTGCATGAACCGGAATTGATTATTCTGGACGAGCCGACGATTGGCCTCGACCCGCAACAGATTCGCGCGGTGCGGCAGTTGATCAAGAGCCTAGCGGAAACCCACACGGTGCTGATTTCGACACACATTCTTCCCGAGGCGGAAATGACGTGCAACCGGATGCTCATCATGTATGACGGCAAAATTCTGGCCGCCGACACACCTGACAATCTGCAACGGCTCATGGCTGGCAGCAGCCAGATTGTCGCTGAAATTGCCGCCTCCGCCGAGGAATTGCGCGAACACCTGGCGCAGATGCCGCAAGTGGCGCATTTCGATGTCTCGGCGGTGGACGGCGCCTTTCAGCGTTGCGCGCTCACCCCGCGCGACGGACTGGATTTGCGCCCGCTGATCTGGCTGCTGGCGCGCGAACGCGGCTGGCTCGTGCGCGAACTGACACGCAGCCGCCATTCGCTTGAAGACATCTACGTTCAAATCACCAGACCGAACGAGGAGGAGGGCGAGTGAGAATTTTGTCCGATCAAGACCCGCCTTTGCGTCGCCATGGCGCGGCAAGGGAGGAGGAGGGCTGATGCGAATTTTTGGGGTGCTGCTGCGGCGCGAATTGTCCGCGTTTTTCTTCTCGGTGACGGGCTACGTCATCATCGCGGCGGTGACACTCTTGATCGGCCTGAGCTTCGTGGTGTTGATCACCAACCTGGGAACCGACCCGTCGCCCATGCCGGTCACCGAGATGTTTTACCGCACCTATTTTTTCTGGCTGATTGTGCTGCCGGCCGCGCCAGTGATCACGATGCGATTGTTTGCGCTGGAAAAATCCACCGGCACGTTCGAGACGCTGATGACGGCGCCGGTGGGCGATTTGCAGGTGGTGGCGGCAAAATTCGCCGCGGCGATCCTCTTTTACATCGTCATGTGGCTGCCAATGGTGGCGTGCCTGTTCATCGTGCGCCATTTCACGAGCCAGACCCGTGCGCTGGACTTGGGCACCATTGGCGGGATGTATCTGGGCATCTTTCTGATCGGCTGTCTGTTCCTGGCGCTGGGCTGTTTTGCCTCCGCCATCTCGCGCAGCCAGATGGCGGCGGCCATGATCAGTTTCGTGCTGGGGGTGAGTCTGTTCGCGCTCGGTTTTCTGGCCGAGGCCATGCCCGTGGTGGCGCACTGGCAATCACAGGTTTTGTCCTATTTCGGCTTGTTTGAACAGATGCACGATTTCGCCCGCGGAGTGGTGGACACGCGCGCGGTGATTTTTTACGTGAGCCTGACGCTGTTTTTTTTGTTTCTGACCTTGCGCGCGGTGGAAAGCCGGCGCTGGAGATAAAATGCCGGCCCCACATCCCCAACAACCCAGTTTCTCGCCACGGCACCGGTGGAAAATCGCCTTTGACGTGGTGGTGCGCACAGCCCTGGTGTTCGCGGTGGTGGTGATGGTGAACTATCTCGGCGCGCAGTTCATTCACCGTTTTTACCTGAGTTCACAAACGCGCGTTAAACTGGCTCCGCGCACCGTTAGCGTGCTGCACTCGCTGACGAATCGTGTCGCCGTGACGCTTTATTACGACCGGCAGGACGATTTTTACCCGGACATCGTTGCGCTGCTTAATGAGTATCGCTCGGTCAACCCGAAAATTTCCGTTCGCACGGTGGATTATTTGCGCGACGCGGGCGAGGCTGAAAAGGTCAAGGAACAATACAAGCTGGTTGCGGCGACGGACAAGAACCTCGTGATTTTTGATGCCGGCGAAAACCGCGTTAAAATTGCCAATGGCGACGCGCTGACGCAATTCAAGCTCGAAGAGGTGCCGCCCAAGGATTCGAGCCAGCGGCAGCTTGAATTCGAGCGCAAGCCGGTCGCGTTTCGCGGCGAAGAAATGTTCACCGCGATTCTGCTCGCGCTTGAAAACTCCCGCCCGTTCAAGGCGTATTTTCTGCAGGGCCACGGCGAACCTTCCCTCAGTGACACCACCGAGGTGGGCTTTTTTAGATTTGGCTCCATCCTCGCCCAGAATTACATCACGGTGACAAATCTTGAATTGTTGGGCGATGCACCCGTGCCCACGGATTGCAATTTGCTCATCATCGCCGGCCCGCGAACGGAATTTTCAGAAACCGAGCTTCAGAAAATTGACCAATACCTCGTTCAAGGAGGGCGTTTATTCGCGCTCTTCAACTATTATTCCATCAAGCGTCCGACGGGGCTGGAACCCATTTTGCAGAGCTGGGGTGTCAACGTCGGCTCCGACTGGGTTCAGGATTTGCAACACACGGCCTCCACCGACGGCCGGGATGTCCTGGTTTCCAGTTTCAGCCAGCATCCGGTGGTCAATCCGCTGATCGGTTCCAGATTGTATCTTGTTTTGCCGCGGCCCATCAGTCGTGTGGATCTGAAAAATCCCCCCGCCGGCGCGCCGCAAGTGGATGAATTGGCCTTTAGCAGTCCGGCTTCAACTCTCTCGGGCGAACCTGGCAATCCACCACAGGCCCATCCATTGATGGCTGCCGTTGAGCAAAAGCCGGTGGCCGGTGTGGCCAATGCGCGCGGCACCACACGGATGCTCGTTGTGGGCGATTCCTTTGCCTTCGGCAATCGATCCATCCAGAGCGTGGACAACAGTGACTTCATCGGCTACGCCGTCAACTGGCTGCTGGACCGACCCGCGCTCCTGCAAGGCATCGGCCCGCAGCCAGTGACGGAATTTCGCCTGCTGATGACGGAAACCCAGCGCCGCGAGGTGCGCTGGCTGCTGCTCGGCGCGTTGCCGGGCGCGGTGTTGCTGTTTGGCGGTTTGGTCTGGCTGGTGCGAAGAAAATAATGAACTCGAAAACCACTGGAATCTGGTTCGTGATTGCCGCGGCGCTGTTCGTGTTCATTTTCATTTGGGAACGCCAGGTCCGTGCGCCCGCCGCCAAAGCAAACGTCCTCCCCGGGCTGAAGCCGTCCGCCGTCACACGCATCGAAATCTTTCCGGCGGACTCGCTGGAAATCTGCGCCGTCCGCACCAACCGCCACTGGCAATTGACGAGGCCCGTCATTTATCCCGCGCAGACGGCCGCCGTCGAAGCGCTGCTGGACGCCCTCCAGAAGCTCGCGCCCGCGATTCCCAAAATCAGCCCGGCGGAATCGAGTGAACAACGGACCATGGAAACGGAATTCGGTTTTGACAATCCACAGTATTCCATCAACGTCGAGGCGGGCGACCGTGACTGGCAACTCAAGGTCGGCAACAAAACCGCGCCCGGCGACCAGGTCTATCTGCGCGTGACCGGCGCGGACGGCACGTTCGTGACCGACGCCGGCTGGCTCGGGATTATTCCGCGCTCGGCCAATGACTGGCGCGACACCGCGCTCGTGGACGTCGGCAATGCCTGCGATCGCATTGTGCTGACCAACGGCACGAAAGCCATAGAGCTCCAGTGTGACGCGACCAACCATCTATGGCGCATGCTCCGGCCTTTGCAGGCGCGCGCCGACAGCGAACGCATCGCCGAAGCGCTGCAAAAGCTTTATACCGCGCACGTTTCGCGTTTTGTCACGGACGACACGAATGCGGATTTGACCGCGTTTGGCTTGCAGCCGGCCGACCTGGATTTATGGCTCGACCGCGGCACAAATTTCGTTGCCGCCATTCACATCGGGATAGCCCTGACGAATGATGCAACGCAGGTGTTCGCCCGGCGCGAGGGCTGGAACACGATCGCGGCCACGGCCAGGGAGCCGTTGTCGTTCTGGTATGGCGCGGTGAATGATTTCCGCGACCCGCGCCTGCTTGAACTGACCGCGCCGGTCGCCGAAATTGAGGTGCGCGGCCGGAACAGTTTCACCCTGCAACGGCATGGTTCAAATGATTGGGTGGTGGCCGGGGAAAAATTCCCGGCGGACGCGGACAACGTGCAGCAGTTCATCAAACTCCTGGCCGGCTTCCGGGTCGCTGAATTTGTCAAAGACGTTGCGACTCTGGCGGACCTGCCGGCTTACGGATTGGCGACCCCAACGGACCGGATCATTTTGCGGTCGGCGGTCGGCGACACCAATGCCGTCATCGCACAACTGCTGTTCGGCGCAACGCAGACCAACGAAGTCTTCGTCAAACGCGCGGATGAGATTTTTGTCTACGGCCTCTCGCTGGCCGATTTCAACACTTTAAATTTGCTTTACGGCGAGAGTTGGGAATTCCGGGACCGGCGCATCTGGGATTTTGACGGGACCAACGTCGCCGCCATCACCCTGCATCAAAACGGCAAAACGCGGCAAATCGTCCATAACGGGGTGGACCAATGGATCCTGGCGCCCGGCTCGCAAGGCATCATCAATCCGCCGGCGATCGAGGAAACCGCGTACCAGCTCGGCAAATTGACCGCCTACTACTGGTTGGGCCGCAATATCACCGAGCCTGAAAAATACGGCCTCAACACCAACAACTTGCAAATCACCGTCGAACTTAAAAACGGTGAAAAGCGCACCGTGGACTTCGGCACAGAATCGCCAAAGGCGAATACAGCGCTGGCCGCCGTGACGCTTGACGGCGAGCGCTGGGCGTTTGTCTTTCCGCAGGGGCTTTACCAGTTGGTCTTGAGTTGTCTCACCATTCCGGTCCCGCAAGGCGGGATTCCATAATGCGTTCTCATTCCGGTTTCTGGCGGAAATGCCGCATCGGTTTCCGCTGGCTGCGCATCGGCACGCTGCTGGCGGTGCTCGCGCTGGTTTGCGCCTTCGTCTGGCTCAACCGCGTCGGGCTGCCGGAGTTCCTCAAAAAGCCGCTGGTGGAAACGTTGCGCGCCCGCGGCGTTGAACTGGAATTCACCCGGCTGCGGCTGCGTTTCGAGCGCGGACTCGTCGCCGAGAACGTCCGGCTCGGCCACGCCGCCACGCCGGACAGTCCGACGCTGGCGCTGGCCGAAGTCCAGCTGCGGCTGGATCATCGCGCCCTGCTGCGCCGGCGGCTGCAAATTGACGGCCTGGTTTTGCGCGAGGGGAAACTCGTCTGGCCGCTCACGCCCACCAACGCGCTCACCCTCGACCATATTCAAACCAATCTGCGGTTTCAGGCGGACGACACCTGGTCGCTCGACCATTTTCAAGCCGGCTTCGCGGGCGTCAATTTTTCGCTGGCCGCCGAAATCGCCCACGCGTCCGAAATCCGCCACTGGCCGATGTTTCAAGGCGCCAAGCCCGGCGGCTGGACGAGGCAGTCGCTGCAAAAATTTTCCGAGACCCTCGACCGGATTCATTTTGAAGGCGCGCCGCAATCAAGCCTCCTGGTCAATGGCGACGCCCGCGATATTCATTCCTTCGTTGTCCGCCTCGACGTCAACGCGCCGGCGGTGCAGACACCGTGGGGCGGCGCGCGTGACGTGCAACTGACCGCCCATCTGACCGCGCCCGCCGGCGCGCCTGCCCACTTTGACCCAACGTGGGCCTGGTGGACGAACCTGCAACCGTACCGGCTGGCCTGGAGACTGCGCCTCACGCAATTGCAATCTGAAAAGTTGAACGCGGACTCGGTCGCCTGCGGCGGCCTCTGGCAGGCGCCGGAACTGGCCGTCACCAATTTGTCGGCCAGGCTCGGTGGCGGGCAAATCGACGCGCAGGCCCGGCTGAACGTCGCCGCGCGCGAGTTCACGTTCACCAACTCATCGTGTCTTGACGTCCACGCGATCGCCGCGTTGCTGACGGAGAAAACGCGCGAGCGGCTCGCGGAATTATCGTGGACGCAGCCGCCCCGGCTGCGGGCGGGCGGCTCGCTGATATTGCCCGCGTGGACCGGCCGCCAATGGGATTGGCGCGGTGAAGTGCAGCCGACGATCCGTTTGGACGGCGAGCTGGGTTTCACCAACGGCATGGCGTTCGGCGCGAAAATTGATTCGGCCTGCACGCATTTTAACTACTCGAATCTGGTGTGGCAGTTGCCCGATCTGGTGATCGCGCGGGCGAAGACCCGGCTGGAACTGGAAGGCGGGGAAGATGACGCGACCAAAAATTACCGCTGGCACATCCAAGGCGCGTTCGACCCGGAAACGCTCCGTCCGTTTTTGACGGAAAGCAATGCCGCGCGCGGCCTGGGCTGTTTCACGTTCACCGGGCCGGCGGCCCTGGATTTCGAGGCGCGCGGACGTTTGTACGATTATGACAGCATCAAGGCGGCCGGGCGCGCGGCGCTGACGAATT
>JBEKEJ010000146.1:0-7814 GCA_050013895.1 Verrucomicrobiota bacterium
TGCAAGTGTGGCCGGCGGTATAATTCTGGTGCAATCCGGTTTATGTTGCACAGCGGCCGCCAGTCAATCAATGTCAGCAACGTTCTCTCCGTCATCATGGGTGGCGGCCAGGGCACGCGGCTGTTCCCGCTCACCAAGGAGCGCGCGAAGCCCGCCGTGCCGCTGGCCGGGAAATACCGGCTGGTGGACATCCCGATTTCCAACTGCATCAACTCCGGGTTCCGGCGCATTTACATTTTGACGCAGTTCAATTCCACCTCGTTGCACAGCCACATTTCGGGGACGTACAAATTCGACCTTTTTTCGAGCGGCTTTGTGGAAATCCTCGCGGCGCAGCAGACGCTCACCGACACGTCATGGTATGAAGGCACCGCCGACGCCGTGCGGAAGAATCTCACGCACTTTCTGAATCACGATTTCGATTACCTGCTCATCCTCAGCGGCGACCAGTTGTATCGGATGGACCTGCGCCGCATCATCGGCCAGCATGCCGGGACCGGCGCCGACATCACGGTCGCCACGATTCCCGTGAACCGGCAGGCGGCGCAATCGCTGGGCATCCTGCAAATTGACGAGGGCCGGCGGGTCACGCGGTTCGCCGAAAAACCGACGGACGCTCCCACCCTTGATTCGTTGCGGCTGCCGTCCGACTGGCACTCAAAATTTGGCATCAAGGACGGCGGCGAATTGTTTCTCGCCTCGATGGGCATTTACGTTTTCAACCGCAGCCTGATCCGCGATCTGCTCGACAACCCGCTGGCCGATTTCGGCAAACACATCATTCCGCACGCCATCAATTCGCGCCGGGTGTTCTCCTACATTTTCCAGGGCTACTGGGAGGACATCGGCACCATCCGCTCTTTTTTCGAGGCGAACCTCGACCTCGTGTCGGAACTGCCGCGGTTTAATTTCTTCGACATGAGCGCGCCGATTTTCAGCCGTCCGCGTTATCTGCCCAGCTCCAAAATCAACGGCGCGCACATTGAGCACGTGCTCGTCGCCGACGGCTGCATCATCAACCAGGCGCGCATCACCAACAGCATTGTCGGACTGCGTACCGTCATCGGCGCCGGCAGCGAGTTGAACCGGGTCATCATCCTCGGCAGCGATTATTACGAATCGCAGGAATCCGTCGAAGCATACGCGCGCGAAGGCAAACCGCGCCTCGGCATCGGCACGAGCTGCAAGATCGAAAACGCCATCATTGATAAAAACTCGCGCATCGGGAACAACGTGACCATTTCGCCCGCCGGCAAACCGGAAAAGCTTGACCACGAACTCTATTACATCCGCGACGGCATCGTCATCATCCCCAAAAACGCCGTCATCCCGCACGGAACGGTGATTTAAGATTGGCGATTTACGATTTGCGATTTGCGATTGATGTGCGTGACGGGTCGCACGAATCCCTCAAACGCGAGAGGGGGGAATCTGCGGTTACACATCATTTACTTTCCCTCGCGCTACTGCTAAAACTTCCGCGTGCTCAACGACGCTGCCATCTGGAAAACCCTCAATTCGCCGCGCCGGTTGTTTCTGATCGCCGGGCCGTGCGTGATTGAGAACGAAAAACTGTGCCTGCAGGTCGCCGCTTCGCTCAAAAAAACCTGCGCGTCGCTCGGCATTTTTTACGTCTTCAAGGCCAGCTTCGACAAGGCCAACCGCACTTCCGCCAAATCCTTCCGCGGGCCGGGCCTCGACGAAGGTTTGCGTGTGCTCGCCAGGGTCCGCGAGCACCTCGGCGTGCCGGTGCTCACCGACATCCACACCGAGGCGCACGCGGCCGTGGCGGGAGAGGTCGTGGACATCCTGCAAATTCCCGCGTTCCTCTGCCGCCAGACGGATTTGATTGAAGCCGCCGCGCTTACCGGCCAGATCGTGAACCTGAAAAAGGGCCAGTTCCTTTCGCCGGCGGAAATGGGGCAGGTCGTGAAGAAGGCCGGACGCGCCGGCGCGAAAAAAATCCTGGTCACCGAGCGCGGCACGACCTTCGGCTACAACAATCTCGTGGCCGACCTGCGCTCGATTCCGCTCATGCAGCGGTTTGGTTTCCCGGTGGTGTTCGACGCGACGCATTCGGTGCAACTGCCGGGCGGCGGCGGCGACAAGTCCGGCGGCCAGCGTGAATTTGCGCCCGTGCTCGCCCGCGCCGCGCTCGCGGCCGGCGCGAACGGCCTGTTCCTCGAAACGCATCCGCGGCCCGACCGCGCGTTGAGCGACGGGCCGAACATGATACCGCTGGCCGAAATGCCGGCGTTGCTGCGCGGGTTGCTCAAGGTATTCAAAGCGGTGAAGGAATGAACCTCGAACCTCGAACCTCGAACCTCGAACGCCGGATGACTTCCGGCCAGCGAGGCCGTTCGATGTTCAGCGTTCGATGTTCAGCGTTCGATGTTTCTCCTTTTTGACTTTCCATGCCCGCGAAACTTTCCCCGCAACTTCGCCCGCGTCTCCGGCGCGTAAGACTCTTCCTGTGCGACGTGGACGGCGTGATGACCGACGGCGCGGTGTTCATCGGCGGCTCGGGCGAGAGGAAACGTTTCAACATCCGTGACGGCCTGGGCCTGGTCTTTCTGCGCCGGGCCGGCTGCAAGGTCGGCTGGGTTTCGGCGCGGCCGTCGGCGGTGACGGAAACGCGCGCCGCCGAGCTGGAGATAGATTTTCTCGTTCAGCAGGGCGACCGCTTGAGCAAAACCGGCGTGGTGGAAGATCTATTGCGCCGGACAAAGCTGGATTGGGGCGCGGTTTGTTTTGTGGGCGACGACGTGGTGGACCTGGGGCCGCTGAAACGCGCCGGCCTCGCGGTCGCGGTGGCCGATGCGCGGCCGGAGGTGAAATCAGCGGCGCATTACGTGACGCGCGCGCCGGGCGGCCACGGCGCAGTCCGCGAAGTGGCGGAAATGATTCTGCAGGCGCAGGGGGAATGGGATTCCATCGTCGCCCATTACCAAAAGTGACAGGTGACACGTGACATGTGACCGGGAAGAAGCCAACGCGCGACGCAGGACGATTTCCGTCGCCCGCCACCCATTACTCGTCACCCGGCTATTGGCCGCCGGCGTGGTTTTGTGCCTGGCCATGCCGGACGGGCGCGCGCAGCCGAATGCCGTCCGGCGCGCGAGCGATTTCACGTCGGTCGAATACTTTGAACCGCCGCATCCGCAGCAAATGAAATCGCGGTTGTCGGGCGCGGAAGCGCAGCCGCTAGCCGGCGGACTGCTCGTCATCCGGCAGCTCAAACTCGAAACCTTCGGCGTGGACGGCAAACCGGAACTGATTGTGAACGCGCCGGAATGCGTTTATGACACGCTGCACTACACGGCTGCTTCGGCGCAGCATTTGCAATTGCAGAGCGGCGACGGGAAAGTCCGCACGGAGGGCGACGGTTTTTTGTGGCGGCAGAACGATTCCTTCCTCACCATCTCCAATCATGTTTATACGGTGATCAAAACCAGTGTCTGGAAACCGACCATGCCATGAAAACAATTTTCGTTCTCTTTCTCGCCGGAAGTTGCGGCCTCCTGCGGGCGCAGACCAATTCGCCCGCGCCAACACCACCGGAACAGGAAATTGGCCTTCATTCCGACCACTTTTACTACGATGGCAAGGCGCGGGAACTGGTTTATTACGACAACGTCATGGCGACCAATTCGCAGGGACAATTGACCTGCCAACGGCTCACCATCATGTTGCCGCCGGAGGGTTCGGCGAACAGCCATCTGACCAATGTGGTGGCGGAGACCAATGTGGTCATTGATTTTTTGAAAAACGGCGAGACGAATCACATCACGTCGGACAAGGCGATTTATGCCTACGGCGTCGAGAATGCGGCTACAAATGAAACGATCACATTTACCGGCCACGCCAGGGGCGAAAACGCCAAAGGCTCGATGACGGGCGAGCCGCTGGTTTGGGACAACATCGCAAGCCGGTTCACCGGCACGGATTTCAAAACCATCCTCAAGATGGCTCCCAGCTCCGGCAATGGCACAAACGCGGGACCGTTCGATTTGTTGAAATGAAAACCGCTGCGACCGAAAACGGCCTGTTGCTCGCCACGGAAAAACTGGTGAAGGCGTATCATCACCGCCGCGTGGTGGACGACGTTTCAGTGAACGTGGGCGCGGGTGAAATCGTCGGGTTGCTCGGTCCGAACGGCGCGGGCAAGACGACCACGTTCAACATGGTCGTCGGCATTGTGAAGCCGGATGCGGGCGCGGTCAAATTCACTGCGCGCGACGTCACGCGGCTGCCGATGCACCGGCGCGCGCGGCTGGGCATCGGTTATTTGACGCAGGAGCCGTCGGTCTTCCGCAAACTGACGGTCGAGGAAAACATCCTGGCGATCCTCGAAACGTGCAAACTGTCGCGCGACGAACGGGCGGTGCGTTTAAAGTATCTGCTCGAGGAACTGAATTTGACGCCGGTGGCCCGTAACAAGGCCTACACGTTGAGCGGGGGCGAGAAGCGGCGGCTGGAAATCACCCGCGCCCTGGTGACCAGCCCGAAACTGATGCTGCTGGACGAGCCGTTCAGCGGCATTGACCCGATTGCGGTTTATGAGGTGCAAAAGATCATCCGGCGTCTGAAGGAGCGCGGGCTGGGCATTTTGGTGACCGACCACAACGTGCGTGAGACCTTGAAATTGATTGACCGCGGCTACATCATCCACAAGGGACAGGTGCTCGTGGAAGGCTCGTCCGAATTTTTGGCGAGCGACCCGAAGGCGCGCGAGATTTACCTGGGGCCGGAGTTTAATCTGTGAAAGGCGGGGTGATGGAGTGTTGGAGTAATGGGTCGGGGAACAACATTTGGCCTTGCTTTACTCCATCACTCCGATGCTCCATTAACGCATTCCGAACATGCAACACGAAGCCGTCACCGTTAAACAGTTTTACAAGGAACACGCCGACGCGCTGCAGATGAGGCTGGTCGCCGGCGGGGCGAACTTGAAGCGCATCATCCGCGAGCCGACCGTCAACCGCCCCGGCCTCGCGTTGAGCGGGTTCACGCAATACTTCGCCTACAAGCGCGTGCAGGTGATGGGCAACGCGGAGGTGTATTACCTGCGTTCCCTCACGAAGCGACAACGGGAGAGGCGTTACGCCTATTTGTTCGCCTACAAAATCCCGTGCGTGGTTTTCAGCCGCGGTTTCCGTCCCGACGCGGAATTTCTGAAGGCGGCGGAGGACGCGAAAGTGCCGATCTTCCAAAGCCCGCTGGTGACGATGAAATTCATCAATGCCGCGACGTTGAAACTCGAAACCATGTTCGCGCCGCGCGGCACCGAATTGGGCAGCATGGTGGACATCCTCGGCGTGGGCGTCGCCATCCGCGGCGAGAGCGGCATCGGCAAAAGCGAGGCCGTCCTCGCGCTCATCGAACGCGGTTACAGCCTCGTCGCCGATGACGTCATCAAGGTCGTGCTCGTGGACGGTCGCGACGTGGTTTGCACCAGCGCGGAACTGACCCGCAATCACATGGAAGTGCGCGGCATCGGCATCATCAACGTCGCCGCCATGTTCGGCGTCAAAAGCATCCGCGCGGAGAAGAACCTCAATCTGATCGTCACGCTCAAGCCGTGGGACGAAGTCCGGGAGGTGGACCGCGTCGGCATGGAACAGGAATTCGTGAGGGTTCTGGGCGTGGACATTCCGCACGTGGTCATTCCCGTCCGGCCCGGCCGCGACCTCGCGCGGCTCATTGAAGTCGCCGCGTTCCAGATCAAGTTGAAAATGTCCGGCCAGAATGCCGCGCAGGAATTGAACCAGCGCCTCATTGCGCAAATGTCGCCCGACACGTCGGCGCCGAAGTAATGGCAAATTTCAGTGGCGCAATCCCGCGGCGGCAATTAGACTCGCCCGGAGCAAACCGATGAGCGCGAAAAAGCCGCCGGACGGCGGGGCCATCACCCGAGAGCTGACCATCGTGAACAAGCTGGGCATTCACGCCCGGCCCGCCGCGCTTTTCGTCAAGACCGCCAACCGGTTTGCCTGCGACGTCTTTGTTGAAAAGGACGGCGAAAAAATCAACGGCAAAAGCATCATGGGTTTGATGATGCTCGCCGCCGGCCCCGGGAGCAGATTGATCCTCCACGCCCGCGGCGCTGACGCGCCGCAAGCCCTCTCCGAACTCGAAGCCCTCGTCAAACGGAAGTTTGATGAGGAGTGACGCCTTGCCCGCCAAGCCATGAGGGGTAAAATCATCCGGAACCGGTGAAGCAATTATGCCAAGCATGGGCGATTACATCGTTTTGGTCAAATCGCTTCTTCAGGAAGTCGCCAAGTATGTTTCACTTTTAATCATTTCCGTTTTGGCCATTCGACTTTGGCGCAGGCTTCCAAAAATTCCGGGTCCGGACCGGCGGAAAAATTTTCTGGCGGCTTGCATCTTCAGCGTGGCGGCGTGCGGTCTCGGCTATTTTTCGATTTGCCACAGTCTGGGCCGGCTCTATTCACACTATGGAACACGGGCTTTCGACTCCGGCAATTTCATGCCGGCGTTTTCCCTTTTCCAAATGTCTTCCGGCTACTGGAAGACCGCGGACGCTTTGGGGAAAGAGGGCGTGTGCCTGCTGTTGTCGGGCCGGCCGGAAGAAGGCCTGAGATTGCTCGACGCGGCCAAAGCCATGCGCCGGAGTCAGAGTTCCTTTGAGCAATTTTACGAAGGCGCGCATTATTTTTTCCATGACCAACCCGGTCAGGCCGCGCCATTACTGGAGGCGGCGTCCGCGGACCCGTCTTATCGTTACAACGCGACCAAGCTGCTTGCGGTCATTCAACTGGACCGAAATCAACCGGCGGAGGCGGCGCGGTTGATGAACCCCTTTCTCCAGGTCAAACCTGAAGATTGCGATCAGGCGTACATCGTGGCTTCGCTTGACCTGCGGGAGGGGAAAAAGGCGGACGTCAAAGCGCTCCTGAACCAATTCCCGTCCGCACAGCTTCCAGTGTTTTGGAGACCCCGCTTTGAAAAACTGCGGGCTGAAATTCAAGACTGAATCGTATGATTCGGAAATATCTTTCTTTCATCCTGCATTCACGGCTGGAAAACGTCATGGCGGTGACTGTTTCCGGTTCGCTGCTGGTGCTTTTTTTCACCACGCGGTTGTTTTATGGATTCGGTTTCAGCCCGCTTGATTTCGTTTTCATCATGCTGCCTCTCGGCGTTTTGGGCGTGAAAAGTTTTCTGGGGCTGCTGCTGGCGTCGGAAACCGAAACGGAAGAAAATCCCGATCCGGTGAAGTTTCTGGCCGGCTGTTTTCAGCCGTTGTTGAAAATTGTCCGCGACTGGTTTCCGTTTCTGCTTTTAAGCGCGTGCTATTATTCCATGGGCTGCAATCTGGTCTTGCGCATCAATCCACACACCGCCGATGCCGCCCTGGCCCGCGTGGACGCTTTTATTTTCGGCAACCAGCCCGCTTTTCTGCTGGAGCCGTGGATTCATCCCTGGTTGACCGACTTTCTAAACGTCGTTTATTTCTCCCATCTGATTTTTTTCCCCGGAGTTGCCTTGTATTTCTATCTCGTCAAGGACGAAAACGCGTTCCGGCGGCTGATGATGGGTTATCTCACCATCATGTTGCTGGGAATCAGCACTTACATGCTCGTTCCGGCCACCGGCCCCGAAAAATTCTTTGCCGACCGGTTCACCCGCGACCTGCACGGGCAAATCATCAGCCGGGGCGTCGCTTACATCATCAGCGTCGGGCGCGTCAGCTACGATTGTTTTCCGTCGCTCCACGTCGGGATTCCGCTGCTGTTGTCGTTTTATCTGCGTGATTACCGGAAAAGAATGTTCATTCCCGGCCTGAT
>JBEKEJ010000147.1:0-7786 GCA_050013895.1 Verrucomicrobiota bacterium
TCGACCATCGCGCCGGTATTGGGCACCTTCAGCCGCAACGCGAGCCCGGCCTGCGGGGCGAACTTCTTGATCTTGCGGATTTCCTCGGGGTTGTCGTAAGTGACCAGCGGTTTGTAGGGATTCAACTCCTGCAATGTCTCGTTGGCCTTGATCGGGTTGGCGTAGATGATCTTGTCCCAAATCCAGGCCTGCCGCTCCTTGTCGGGCATGTCCTTGATGTATTCATGGACGATGTGGAATTCCGGCATCGAGGCCACGTCAAAGCTCGCGCCGGCGTCGAACAGGGTTTTGACAATGGCGGGATCGGGATTGGCCTTGACGGCGTAGTAGGCCTGGACGCGCGGCAGATATTTTTTGAAGGTCGCGTAGTTGCGCCGCAGCTCCTCGTGGTCCACGACAAACAGCGGGGTGCCGTGTTCCTCCGCCAGTTTCTTCAATGCGCGGTGCGGGATCATCTCAATCTCCGTCGGTGATCAGGAAGTTTTTGAACTGCCACGGGTCCTTGCGGTCAAGCCGTGGATGGTTGTGTCCGTTGAACGCGTTGCGGTAGTGCTTCAACGGCGTCCAGTCGGACGGCTTGGAAATCCATTTGCCAAGATACGGCCTGGAAATCTTCAAGATATAGTCGTGCGGCAGGTCGTCAGGCACACAGACGCCCCTGGCCGGATTCTCAATCATCCACATGACTGCCGCGATGACGGAGATGGCGACCTGCATGGTGGTGGCGTTCTGGTGCGGCACCAGCCGGCGCGATTCTTCGATGCTGAGGTCGCTGCCGATCCACCACGAATTGTAGGCGTGCCCCATCAGCAACGCGCCGAGGATGTCGGAGCCGCTGACGATTTCGTCGTTGAGGATGCGCTGGTGTTTCTGGAGCTGGTAATTGTAACCGCGGAGTTCGTTCAGCGACGCGATGGCCACGTCGGCCGGGCAATAGGCGTAATGCACCGTGGGCCGGTAGATCGCCCGGCCGTCTTGCCAGACGGTCAACCGGTCGGAAATCGTGAATGCTTCGCCGTGGCGCACGACCATGCCCACGATGCAGTAGTCGGGCACCCACGACGAAACACAGGTGTTGATGCCCATGCGGGCGAGGCAAATCTGGTTGCGCGGGCCGTCGGCGTGCTCGAACGCCAGCGGCGGCAACTCCCTTTCGTGCGTGCCCCAGCCCATCTCGGCGGTGGTCGTGCCTTCCTCGCGGAAGCCTTCCACGCTCCAGGTGTTGACGAATTCGTCCACCTGTTTGGGTTGGTTTGTGATTTGCGTGTCGCGTTCGCTGCAATGAATCACCTTCACCCCGAGTTTCATCGCCAGATGATTGAATTTTTGTTCCGCGATGAGCTGCCGGATTTCGTCGGCGGCCCGGCCGGCGACCTTGTTGTCCTTGATGGCGCGGTTGCCAATGTCGATGAGGCCCTGCTTGGTGAAGTGCGAAATGAGACCGGGATTCGCGCCGTGTTCGAGCACCGCCGATGGGCCGGGCCGGGTCCATTGGCCAATCATGCGTCGGATGTTCATGTGCCGCCAGTAGAGCGTCATTTTCTGCGGCGTGGCGGCCCGGGCATTCTCGTAGGGGTCCCACAGCTCGACAGAGGTGTTGACGTAAAGCACGCCGCGGTCATGGCACCACTGAAGGATTTGGCAACAGTCAATGTTCCAGGCCAGGTCAATCAGGACATCGCCCGCCTCCAGATATTTACCCAGGAGCGCGCCCATGTTCTCGCGTGTCACGCGTTTGCGCACAAACTTCACGCCGCGCCTCAGCCATGGCGCCAGCACATCACGGCGGTCCTCGAAGTCCATGACGGTGATGCTTTGAAGCGGCAGCTTGAGGTGCTTGACCAGAATGGGGAGGGCGCATTGCGCCACGGCCCCGTAACCGACGAACAAAATCTTTTTTCCGAATTTCAGCACGTCAAAAAATGTTTTCGCGCGGCACTGTGTCCGAAAATTTTTCGCGATACAAGAGTTTATTGAAAAATGGCAGTCTGTGGTTTCCGTCCCCATTCGCATCCGCACCCTTGAAACGCTCCCGCGAAAACGGGACGACAAGGAGAACGAGGCCGGGGAGGAACAATTAATTTACTCCACTGCCACCAAATCGGGGCGGACCAGCGAAAAGTCGCCCTGAAGATTCTCGCTGAATTGCGGCCGCAGGATGACGTTGTTGGTGCAGGTGGTGTCATTAACCCGGAAGGCGGCGCCGCCGCAGTTGGCCGCGATCAGGCTGGTGAAGAAGTTGTCCACGCACCCGCTCCGGGGGGCGGACTGCCGGCCACGCGAGGTCAGCTTCTCGGCGTCCGCCATGAACACGCCATAGTGGTGGCTGTTGCGGATGGAAATGTCCTGAAACCGGTTGTCGCGGCTCGCGCGCATGAAGATGCCCAGATCGTTTGCGGTCAAGACGGCGTTGCTGATGACATTATGATTGAAGGCGAGATCAAGCGAGATGCCGGCCCCGGGGTTATCGTGGAGGCGAAGTTCCGCAAACAGAGAATCCGATGTTGCATAGCAGGCCAGGCCGTCGAACTCGTTGTCGAACGCGGTCAGGTCCCGCACCGTCAGCCGCCGCACGCCCCGCGTGGTGACGAGGCCGCCGGAACGGCAGCGGACGCAGGCCACATGCTCCACGACCGAGTCGTTCACATTCTGCACGGTGATTCCATTGTTGCGGATCTGCGAGCCTTCGCCCTGAAGCCGCCAGCGCTCGCGTTGTTGGTGATAGCGGTTGCCGTCAATGAAAAGGCCGCTGACGCGCAAGTCTTTTACCGTTCGTTGCGGAAGGTTGATGGGTTCGCCCAAAATGATCACCGGGCAATTGACGCCGTCGGCGAGGAGCAAAACGGTCGCATCGCCGGAACCGCGCAGGCTCTGATGATCTCGCTGCAACACGATAGGCTGGCTGACCGCATATGTTCCGGGCGGCAACATCACCTCCCCGCCGTTTGCCGGCAGACGGTCCAGCGCCTCCTGGATTTCGGCGCTGGTCACGCCCGCGGGCAATGTTATAACCACCGGTTTCGGGGCGCGTATTTGGGGAGCAATCGCGCCTGCCACCAGAAAGACCAACAAACACGCGCGCAAGATGATTCTTGTGGTCTTCGCACCCCTGACTTGGTTTAAGGTCATTTTCATACGAATGGGAGCGGCTTCGACCATTTCCGTCCCCAGTTTAATCTACTTTAAACGAAGCAGATTTTCAGCCGATTATTTGTTGTTTTCGGAAAATTTTTAATTTGCAATCGCCGCAAAAAGGCCGAGGTTGTTGTTTGAGTGGTTTAAGGGCTCCCTTTGCGCGTTATGTCTCCGATGGTTGGTTTCTTTCGGGATTTCCCAGCAGCAGCAAAGCGGTTATGCTCTGTACGAATTATATGACGAACGCACGATCCGCAGACGCGTCAACTCCCGCCGCGCTCGGCTTCTGGATGCCCGCCGAATGGGAACGGCATGAGGCCACGTGGCTCGGCTGGCCGCATCATGAGGCCGATTGGCCGGGCAAAATGGACGCCGTCCGCTGGGTCTATGGTGAAATGGTGCGCAAGATTGCGCCGCAGGAAATCGTGCGCATTCTCGTCCGGCACGAAGCCGAACAAAAACTCGCCGCCAGCCGGCTCAAGCGCGCAGGCTGCGATTTGAAACACGTCCGGTTCATCGTGCATCCGACGAACCGCGCCTGGATGCGTGACAGCGGACCGATTTTCGTCAAACGGCAGGTTCGGAGTTCCGGCTTTAGCCGGTCAAAGAACCGCCTGAAGGCGGGACTCCAAACCGAAACCGCCATCGTTCATTTCCATTTTAATGCCTGGGCGCGACACGATGACTGGCAAAAAGACCGCAAAGTGCCGGAAATGGTGGCGCGCGACCTGCGCAAAAAACTTTTCCACGCGGAGTTCAATGGCAAACCTTTCGTAGTCGAGGGCGGCGGCATTGAGGTAAATGGTCGCGGCACATTGCTGACGACGGAAGAATGCTACCTGCACCCGAAGATTCAGGTCCGCAACCCCGGCCTGACGCGCGGGCAATACAACGAGACGTTCCGGAAATATCTCGGCGTCAACAATGTGTTCTGGCTGCGCAAGGGCCCGGAGGGCGATGACACGCATGGACATGTTGACGACGTGTGCCGGTTCGTGAACCGGAAGACGCTCGTGCTCATCCAGGAAAAAAACGAACGCGACACCAATTACCGTCCGCTCGCGGAGAACTGGGAGCGCATCCGGGATTTGCGACTGGAAGACGGCTCAAGGCCGGAGATTGCGCCGTTGCCCATGCCCGCCCCGCTTTATTTCAACGGTCATCGGCTGCCGGCGAGCTACGCGAATTTTTACATCAGCAACGCCTGCGTCATCGTGCCGACGTTCAACGACCCGAACGACCGCGTCGCGCTCGGCATATTGGGCGAATTGTTCAGGGACCGGCCGGTGGTGGGCATTCATGCTGTTGATCTCGTGCTCGGCTCCGGTTCATTGCACTGCCTGACGCAGCAGCAGCCGGCGTGAATGGACAAGAGATAATCCACGAATTACGCGAATTGACGCGAATTAAATTCCGTTCGCGAAAATTCGCGTAATTCGCGGATTCATCACGCGTTCAACTGCTTGACGGCTTCGACGCAGCGCCCGCAAATTGTCGGATGTTCTGGATGTGAACCAACATCCGTCTCCCAATGCCAGCAGCGCTCGCATTTCTGGCCGTCGGCGTGAGCAATGTCGACTTTAATCCACTCGCCCGATTGTTGGGCAAAATCGGCGTCAAGGTGGGATACGTTTAAGAGTTCAGCCAAAGCTGGGATTTGTTTCAGATTGAATGATTCAAGTCGAGGATCGCGGCCAACAAGCTTTACTGAAGCTTCAAGCGCCTTCCCGATGTGCTTTGCTTGGCGTGCCTTTTCTAGTTCCGGCAGGGTCAAGTCGCGTAGGGCAAATAACATTTTCCAGGCTGAATCCTCGTCCTCTGCTCGTTGAAAATGTTCCGGTTGCCATTCGACTGCATGAACTGACTCCACCATTTTCCCCGGCACAAATTCCCACGCCTCGTCCGCCGTAAACGCCAGGATCGGCGCGAGCATCTGGCAGAGGCCGGTCACGAGGCGGTGCAACGTGGTCTGCGTTGAGCGGCGGCGATGCGAATTGGCCGGGTCGGTGTAAAGCCGGTCCTTGATGACGTCGTGGTAAATTGAAGAAAGTTCGACGGCGATGAACTGGCTGACTTTTTGATAGACAACGTGGAATTCGTAATCGTCATAGGCCTTGATGACTTCCTGCTCCAGTTTCGAGAATTCGCCAAGAATCCAGCGGTCGAGGCCCGTCAGCTTGTCATCCGGCACGGGGTGCTTTGCCGGATCGAAGTCGTAAAGATTCGAGAGTTGATAACGGAGCGCGTTGCGGATGACGCGGTAGGTCTCGGCGACCTTGTTGATGCGTTCCTCGCTCACGATGATGTCATTGCGGAAATCCTGAGACGAAACCCACAGGCGGACGATGTCCGCGCCGTACTTTTTCACGTAAGCCTCGGCGGTCTGCGGTTTTTCATATCCCCCTTGGGCCTGTTTGCTCTTGGAAATTTTTTCGCGGTCGGCGTCCACCATGAAGCCGTGAGTAAGCACGGTCTTGAACGGCGCCGCGCCGTTGCCGGCGAGCGAGAGCAGCAGCGACGATTGAAACCAGCCGCGATGCTGGTCGCTGCCTTCGAGATACATGTCGGCCTGCCATGAGTTTGGAGTTCCGCCTTCAGGCGGCTTCGCGCTGGCACTTGTTCCAATCGAACCGCCTAAAGGCGGAACTCTGAACCCGTGCTGCAACTCTTCCCGCCGCATTAACACGCTTCGCGAAGACGAGCCGGAATCAATCCACACGTCCAGCGTGTCGTTGGATTTCTTGACCGCTTCCGCGCCTTTCCAATCCTTCGGCTTCAAGAGCGCCCACAATTCGGCGGCGGATTTTTCGAACCAGACATTTGACCCGTGTTTCTCCATCAAATCGGCAGCGTGGCGGACGATTTGGGCGTCGAGAATCGGTTCGCCCTTTGCGTCATAAAACGCGGGAATGGGCACGCCCCAGGCGCGCTGGCGCGAGATGCACCAATCGGGACGGGTCTGCACGGCGCTCTTGATGCGGTTGATACCCCAGTCGGGAATCCACCTTACGCGGTCAATTTCAGCGAGGGCAGTAGCGCGGAAGGTTTGATTTGGAGGGACGAGCTCTGCGAGCCCCTGATTCGCTTTTTGATTTGGGGCTCGTGTAACTCGCCCCTCCGATAATAAGTGATCAATCTCGATGAACCACTGGTCCATCGCGCGGAAGATCACCGGGGTTTTGCTGCGCCAGCAATGCGGATAGCTGTGATGATAATTCTCCTGGTGGAGCAGGGCATGGCGGGCGCGAAGTTCGTGCAAGACGGCTTCATTCGCATCGCTTTTGCCGTGTTTTTCAAGGATGGATTTGCCGACCATCGCATCCGGCATTTGTTGTTCAACCGGTAAATCGCTCGTGTAGGCAAACTTGCCGTCGTCATCCACAGGCGAGTAAATCGGTAGGCCAACCTGCGAACCAAGCTGATAATCTTCCAATCCGTGGCCGGGCGCGATGTGAACGAAGCCGGTGCCGGTGTCGCTGGTGACAAATTCGGCCGGAAAGAGCCTGCCGGTGCGCCGGGGAATGAACGGGTGTTGATATTGCAATTGCGCCAGCTTTTCGGTGGCAAATGGCTGTTCAGGGTAACCGCTCCAACCGCATTTTTCTGCGACGACGGGAAGCAGGCCGCGGAATAGAATGTATTTTTCGCCGCCGAGTTCGATTTGGACATATTCAAGCTTGTGGTTGTAGGCCACGGCAAGGTTGGCCGGCAAAGTCCACGGCGTCGTCGTCCAAATCACCACGAACGTGTTCGGATGGCCGACGACGGGGAATTTCACGTAGATGCTGGGGCTGACGTGGTCTTGGTATTCAACCTCGGCCTCGGCCAGCGCGGTGCGGCAGGGGATGCTCCAATATACCGGCTTTTTGCCGCGATAAACGAAGCCCTTATCGACGATGTCCGCGAACAGGCGTAATTCGTCAGCCTCGTATTCCTTGTTCAAGGTGAGGTAGGGGTTGTCCCAATCACCGAGCGCGCCGAGGCGTTTGAATTGCACGCGCTGGATGTCAATGTATTTGCGGGCGGAGGCTGCGCACGCCTGGCGAATGGCCACGGCGTCGAATGATTTTTCCACAGGCGAGACGCCCGCGCTCCCCTTGCGCATGTCCTGGGAAACCTTGAATTCAATGGGCAGCCCGTGGCAATCCCAGCCGGGAACGTAGGGCGCGCTGAAACCGCGCAGGGTTTTGTATTTGACGATGATGTCCTTGAGAATCTTGTTCAGCGCGGTGCCTATATGGACATCGCCGTTGGCAAAGGGCGGGCCATCGTGCAGGACAAACTTTTCCGCGCCGGCGCGGATTGCCTGGATCTTTTCGTAAAGCCCGGCCGCCTCCCACTTTTTCAGCCGGTCCGGTTCCCGGGCGACCAGGTCGGCCTTCATCGGGAAATCGGTGCGCGGCAGATTCAATGTGTTTTTGTAGTCCATTTGACTTTCAGGGAGCACAGAAACTAACAGCCGCGAAAAACAGTGTCAACGAATGGACTACAAAATGGACCACGGCGCCGCTGGCGGGAAGGGCGGTAAGAGCGTGTCTGAAAAACCGAAAATGGGTGAGCGTGGTAGCGGCGGGCGTCCCGCCTGCCGTGGAGGGCGGCAGCTTGCCGCCCGGACTTGGGGCGACATTTCAAAGCGATCCAGAGTTATCAT
>JBEKEJ010000148.1:0-7775 GCA_050013895.1 Verrucomicrobiota bacterium
GCGCGTTTTTGGGCTATCGCAAGTATCCGTGCCACACGTGCCTGTCGGTGAATGACGAGGTCGTGCACGGATTGGCGGGCAGCCGCGAATTGCGCTTTGGCGACATCGTGAGCGTGGACGTGGGCGTGTCTCACAATGGCTTTGTCGGCGACACGGCGCGCACGGTGGCGGTGGGCGGCTGCGGCGTGCTGGCGCAGCGGTTGATGGATGTGACCGAACACGCGCTTTACGACGGTATCGCAGCGGCGATTCCGGGAAATCGCGTGACGGACATTTCGCGCGCGATTCAAAATTACGTCGAGGGCAACGGATTCAGTGTCGTGCGCGAGTTTGTCGGGCATGGCGTCGGGCGTTTGATGCACGAGGAGCCACAGGTGCCGAATTTTGTTGATGCCAGAATGAATCAAAAGCTGCACGCGGGCATGACGCTGGCCATTGAGCCAATGGTGAATGCGGGGCAGCCCCCCGTAAAAATATTGAAAGACGGCTGGACAGTGGTCACGCAAGATGGTTCACTATCCGCTCATTTTGAGCATACGGTTTTGATCACCGAGGGTGAACCGGAGATTTTGACATGCCCGGAGACAAAACCTTCCAGGTTGAAGGTCGCGTGATTGAGATGCTGCCGAACGGCACGTATCGCGCCGAGCTGGCTAACGGCCACCGGCTGACGGCGTTCGTGGCCGGCAGGGCAAAAAAGAATTTTGCCGGGTTGAAAGCCGGCGACCGGGTGAAATTGCAGTTAACGCCCTACGATTTGTCGGCGGGGCGGATTGTGGCAGGTTAGTGCGTTTAACGATTTAGCGAACATGAAAGTCAGGGCGTCAGTAAAAAAATTGTGCGAGCACTGCAAGATTGTGCGCCGGCGCGGTGTCATCCGCGTCATTTGCACGAACAAACGACACAAACAACGGCAAGGTTGACGATTTAACAAGCTATGGCACGCATCATTGGTGTTGAAGTTCCGCCGAACAAGCGCATTGACGTTGCGCTGCGCTACATCTATGGCATCGGCCCGTCCAACTCGACAGAGATTCTGGAGCGGGCGAACATTGATGCAAACATCCGCGCAAAGGATCTGACCGAACAACAGCTTTCGCAAATCGTCCATGCGATCCAGGAAGGCAAATACGTCATCGAAGGCGATCTCCGGCGCGAAATTGGCATGAACCTCAAGCGGTTGCAGGGCATCAAGTGCTATCGCGGCGTCCGCCATATGCGCGGTTTGCCGGTGCGCGGCCAGCGCACCCAGACCAACGCCCGCACCCGCAAGGGCCCGCGCAAGACCGTCGGCGTGCAGCGCAACCCGAACGCCAAGACCGGTATCCACTGATTCATTTTTGATTTGCGATTTGCGATTTGAGATTCAATATGGCTGACGAGACCAAAAAAAAGGCGCCCGCGAAAAAAGATGCGAAGCCCGCCGCGGAAAAGGCGGCGGTAAAGGAAACTGCTCCGGTTGGAAAAGCCGCTGCCGCGAAGTCGGGAGAGGAGAAGCTCGCGAAGAAGGCCGCGTCGACGGGCGAAGCCCCGGCGGCAGCCGAAGCACCAGCGGCTGAAGCGCCCAAACCGGCGGGCGCGCCGGTGGCCGGTTCCGCGCCGAGCGCCGCCGAACTTTTGGGCGAGGACGCTGCGGCCAGGAAAATCATCAAGGCCAAACACGCCAAGAACATTGTTTCCGGCGTCGCGAACATACTGGCCACGTTCAACAACACGCTTGTTAGCATCACGGACGCGCATGGAAATCTCATCGGCTGGTCGAGCGCGGGCCGCGTCGGGTTCAAAGGTTCGCGCAAGAGCACGGCCTACGCCGCGCAACAGGTCGCGCAGGATGCCGCGCGCCAGGCGATGGCGCACGGGATGAAGGAAGTCGAAATCCGCGTCAAAGGCCCCGGTTCCGGCCGGGAATCCGCCATCCGCGCCATACAAGCCATCGGCCTTGACATTACAACGATCAAGGACGTGACGCCGGTTCCACACAACGGCTGCCGCCCGCGCAAGAAACGCCGCGTCTAGTCCACCAACCCCCAACTCTCAAACCTCATCTTTTAACAATGGCTCGCTACACAGGTCCCCGCGTCCGCATCAGCCGCCGTTTCGGCTTGCCGATTTTTGGCCCGACGAAATATCTGGAACGCCGCAACTACGGCCCCGGCGTGCATGGCCCGAAGTCGCGCCGCAAACACACCGATTACGGCCTCGGTTTGATCGAAAAGCAAAAGCTGCGTTATTACTATGGCCTGCTTGAACGCCAGTTCCGCGGCGTCTACGAAAAGGCGCTGAAGCGCCGCGGTGTCACCGGCGAACAAATGTTGCAGATTTTGGAGACGCGCCTTGACAACGTGGTATATCACCTCGGCTTCGCAAACACGCGCGCGGCGGCGCGCCAGATGGTTTCGCATGGCCACGTCACGGTCAATGGACGCAAGGTGGACGTGCCGTCCTACAACCTCAAGGTGAACGACGCGGTGGGCGTCAAAAACTCCAACGTGTCGCGCCAGCTGGCGACGAAAAACCTGGAGATCGCCACTAGCCGCGCGGTGCCGGACTGGCTGTCCCTGAACAAGGAAGAGTTCAAGGGCACCGTGACGCGGATTCCGACGCGCGACGAAATCCAGCCGATTGCCAACGAGCAGGCGGTGGTCGAATTTTATTCCCGCTAAGAAATCAACCACGGATGAACACAGATGGACACGGATACCGAAAGAATGAGCCGGGGGATTTCATTTTTAATCCGCGTTTATCCGTGTCCATCCGCGGATGAAAAACAAACGGAAACAATTACACGGACTTTGCCCGGCGCGGGAATGAATGAGCCGGGAAAGTCAGATTAAAATTGTTGAAAGGAAAACATGCCAGCACGTCTAGGACGATTCGAAATGCCCAAGCGGTTGACCAAGGAAGATTCAACCGCCACCGAAACTTACGCCAAATTTGTCGCCGAGCCGTTTGAAACCGGCTACGGCCACACCATCGGCAACTCGCTGCGCCGCGTGTTGCTGTCCTCGCTGGAAGGCGCGGCCATCACCTCGATGAAGGTGGACGGCGCAATGCACGAATTCGCGACGATCGACGGCGTGGTCGAGGACGTGACGGACATCGTGTTGAACCTGAAAAAGATCAAGTTCAAGGCGCATTCGCGCGACGAGCAAACGCTTTTGATTTCGGTCAACAAGGAAGGCGCCGTCACCGCCGCCGACATCCAGCTCAACCAGAACGTCGAACTGATCAGCCCGGACCAGCTCATCTGCACGCTCGACAAAAAAAAGAAGTTCGAGATGGAATTAACGGTGAAAATCGGCCGCGGGTTTTGTCCGAGCGACGAAAACAAGAAGCCCGGCCAGGCCATCGGCGTGGTCGCCATTGACTCGCTGTTTTCGCCGGTCACGCGCATGCGTTACGCCGTGGAGGCCGCGCGCGTCGGCAACCGCACGGACTACGACCGGTTGATTTTGGAAATCTGGACGGACGGGCGCATTTCACCCGACGACGCGCTGACGCAGGCCTCGGCGATTTTTCAACATCACCTCGACGTTTTCGTCGGTTACGACAAGAACGCGGTCGAATTCGAGGAGGCGGTGGACAAGCAGGACGAAGAGAAGACGAAGATGAAGAAACTCCTCAACATGAGCGTGAACGAGATCGAGTTGAGCGTCCGCGCGGCCAACTGCCTGAACAACGCGAACATCACCAGCGTCGGCCAGCTGGCAATGAAGACCGAGCAGGAAATGCTCAAGTATCGCAACTTCGGCAAGAAATCGCTGAACGAAATCAAGGACAAGCTCCAGGCCCTGGGCCTGTCACTAGGCATGAACTTTGAGCCGGGCCTGCTCGACGCGCCGGCGAAGGAAAGTCCGGAGAATAATTAAGGCCAGCCTATGCGACACTTGAAGCGAACAGCCAAACTCGGTCGCACCCCCGGCCATCGCAACGCGATGCTGGCGAACCTGGTTTGCAGCCTCATCAAACACAAGCGCGTAACCACGACGCTCGCCCGGGCGAAAGCCGCACGTCCCGTTGCCGAACGCATTGTCACGCTCGGCAAACGCGGCACCATTTCCGCCCGCCGCGTCGCCGCCGCCCGTTTGCACGCGCGTGGCACGACGGACCAGCTCACCAAGGACCAACGCCGCAAATGGCGCGAACAGGAGGACGTCGTGCGCATCCTGTTCGAGGAAATCGCGCCCGCGTTGAAGGAACGCAACGGCGGCTACACGCGCATCATCAAAATGGAACAACGCCAGGGCGACGCGGCCCAGCGCGCCATTTTGGAATGGGTGGATTATACGCCCGCCACTCCCGCCGCGCCTGAAACCGCGTCCGCCGGGGAGACCAAGCCGGCGGGAACCAAGGCCGAAGAAAAGTGAACCGGTTTAAAATATTCACGGGCCCGCTCAATCAGAGCGGGCCTTTTTGTTGGGCATGGTGAACATTGAACGAGGCGCGAACCGGGCCAAGCTTTGATGTTCGGCGTTCGCTGTGCCTGCTTATCCCAGCCAGAGGAACACCATCCCTGCCGCAACCAATAACGCAACCAGCCACCAGAACCACCCGATGCCGCGGGGCCGGACCGGCTCCGGCCCGAATTCCCGATTCACGAAATCGTCATGGTTAAAACTCTCGTCGGGCAAATTGAGGTTGTCGCAACGCGCCTTCTCCGACCAGCCGGTCTGTTCGTCCGAACCACATTCGGGACAGGCTTTGGCGTCCGGCGGGACTTCCGCGCCGCAGTTGTGGCAAACCTCGGGAGACATTTATGATTTACGATTAATGATTTATGATTTGAAAGACGTGGCGACGAATCTCGTTTGCCCTTTGCCAATCATAAATCGTAAATCAAAAATCGCAAATCAACCGCTGGCACTCGTGTATTCCTCATCGGTTTTTAATTCCAGTCCCATGAGGATGTAATCGTGCGAGATAGCCCTCATGTCCTTGACGTAATTTTCGAGGCGCAAAAGCTCCCTGAAGTCGAGCAGGGCGAACATCTTGATCGCCCCCGCCTGTTCGCCGATGAATTCCGCCTCGACCTTTTCCAGACCGACCTGCCGGGCGATGTCCACGATTTCGGAGACCAGCGCGCTCGCGAGGCCGCGTCCGCGGTGTTCCGGATGCACCAGCACGCTCACGCGGCCAATGTGCCGGCGCCAGCCACCGAGCTGCTGGTGCAAGGTCGCGTCGCCGACGATTTGGCCGCCAATTAGCGCGACCAACGGCAGGTTGCGTCCGTAGTCAAGATTGCGGCACCACTCGCGGATGACTTCGATTTCCGTGACGCGATGTTTGATGAACATCCGCTCCGGTTCGGGTATGCTGAGAAACAATTGATGAAAATCCTTCTCGTCGTCGCGGCGCAACGGACGCAACGTCGCTTTGGTGCCGTTCTTCAACGCAATGGCTTTCGGAAATTTCTGGAGCTCGAGTTCAATGTTGAATGACATGGCTTCCTTTCTTTTTTGCCGGGAATTTGTGCCACACGCCGCGGCCACAGTCAATCCGTCCACGCCGGGTCATTACTGGCCGATGCCGGTGGCGTGTTTCACAAAGCGGCCGTTGATTGCCGCCGGGTCGAGACTCCAACGTGCCGCCAGCAGCGGAACTTTTTTGGCATTGCTCTCGACGTTTTCAACGGCCGCTGGATTTTCTCCATAGGCAAAACATTTCAAGCCCAGTTCTATTTCCGGCAGGGTCTTGGCGCCCTGGTTCCAGACGGTTTCGCCCGCCCACGCATACGCGCGCGTCACGCAACCCTCGTCCATCCGCGCCCAGGCGTGATGATGCAAAATCCCGTTCGCGTGAAAAAACTGGACGTGCCCCAACTGGCAGCTCAACGCGGTCAGAAAATGGAAGCACGCGTCCACGTCGTTGCCCGGACTCGGCAGACCCGGACCGGTGACGATGACCCAGCCGTGCACCTGCGGGCTGATGAAAAATTCGTGCCCGCCCGTCATGCCCTCCGACCACGAATCCAGTGTGGCCCGGTTCCGCCCCAAAGCGGCCTGAACGGTTTTTGGATTGCCCGAGCGGACGGCCAGCCAGCTTGTCGGGCGCTGAAGGAAAGGTGGAAACAGCGGAGGTGAATATCGGTTCCGGCCGATCACAGACTTAAGATTAAGATAATGTGCGCGACGATACATCGCATACATTAATGAGAGAAAGATGATGCCCATACCCAACGCCAATCCTTGCAACGCGAGCAACATCAGCGGAATCGTGTCCGCGGAACTCATGAAGCCAGTTTACACCCACGCCCGCCAGGAGTTCAATCAAAATCGGCGGGAATTTGCCTTTTTGCGGCCCCGCTGCCGCGGCGGAAATGCCCCCGCCGGTCAAACGTCTTTGCGAGGGAATAACGGTATAGGTTCGCCAATTTTGTGGCCGGCGGGCAAACCGCCCCACACAAATTCGGAAAATTTGTCCGGCGCGCCGGCCAAGCCGAGTTGCGCGTAAATCTTCGTTGCCGTGCCGGGCAGGAACGGCCAGAGCAAAACCGCCAGCACACGGCACGTCTCCGCGAGGTTGTAGAGCACGCCGTCGAGGCGTTTGGCCTGTGTCGGGTCCTTGACCAGGTTGAATGGTTTGGTCTGGTCCACGTATTGGTTGGTTGCGGTGATGATAACCCAAATATCTTGAAGGGCCGCTTGAAGTTGATGCAGTTCGAGCTTGGCTTGCACCTGACCGGCCAGGAAAGTCACTTTTTTGGCGACTTCATCTGCTTCTGGCTTCACTGGCACGACACCGTTGCGATACCGCTTGAGCATCGAGAGCGAACGGTTGACGAGATTGCCCAGGCCGTTGGCGAGTTCGGCGTTGTAGCGGGACTTGAAACCGGCGTCGGTCCAGTTGCCGTCCGGGCCGATGTCCAGTTCGCGCAAAACGTAGTAACGGAAAGCGTCCAGGCCCCATTCGTTGATGACGGCGATGGGATCAATGATGTTGCCGGTGCTCTTGCTGATTTTTGCGCTGTCCTTTTGCCACCACCCGTGGACCAAAATCCCCTTCGGCAACGGCAAGCCCATTACTTTAAGCATGATCGGCCAGAAGATCGCGTGAAATTTCAAAATATCCTTGCCGATAACGTGGATGTCGGCAGGCCACAATTCAATTTCGGAGTTCGGAGTTCCGAGTTCGGAGTTCAATGCTGCCAAAACGGTTGCATCGCCGTGGGCAGCGGGGATGCTGATGTAGCTCACGAGCGCGTCGAACCAGACGTAGGTCACAAAATCCTGGTCGAAGGGCAGGGGAATGCCCCAGTTCAACCGCGCCGCCGGGCGTGAGATGCACAGGTCTTCGAGGGTGCTGTTCTTGAGAAAACCGAGCACTTCGTTGCGCCGGTAATCGGGCTGCACGAATGACGGGTTGGCTCCGAGATAATCAATCAACCATTGCTGGTGCGCCCGCAACTTGAAGTAGTAATTGTCCTCCTCCAGTTCGATGACTTCACCGTATGCCGGATCAAAGGTGCCGTCGGGCAGGCGGTCCTTATCGGTCAAAAACGTCTCCTCCTTGGTCGAATAAAAACCCTTGTAAGTCTGCTGGTAAAACTGTCCGGCTTCGTGGAGCTTCGAAAGAATCGCCTGGACGAATTTCTTGTGACGCGGCTCGGTGGTGCGGACAAAATCGTCGTTGGTCAGTTCCAGTTTTTTGGCGAAAGCCTTCCAGTCGGCGGCCAGTGCGTCGCAGTAGGCCTGCGGTGTTTTGCCTTCGATGACGGCGGCCTGCTGGACCTTCTGGCCGTGTTCGTCCAAGCCGGTCAGAAAAAAAACCTCCTGACC
>JBEKEJ010000149.1:0-7625 GCA_050013895.1 Verrucomicrobiota bacterium
GAGGACGAGGACGAGCACGAGGAGGAGTACCATCAAGATTATCCTGAATTCCGAAATTGGCAGGGACGGCGCGCTGCGCCGTCACCGCGCCGTTAAGGCGCGGAATCGACCTGAGCTCGCGTTCACCCTCGCACAATTCGTTCCGCCCGCTGGACGCGGGCGGAGACAGCGCAGCGCGCTGTCTCTACCACTGTTTTCACGCCCCCTGCTTCGGAGTTCGGGTTTATCACAGTCGCCAAGCGAACAACCCGAAATTCTAACGTTCCAGAACCGCCGTCACCGCCGCGTAATTAGCCGTGTGGCTGATGCTGACGAGCAGCCGTTTCGCTTTGCGCGATTCAAACAATTCCCTGCCCTTGCCGTGCAGGATCACGAACGGCTCGCCGGACGGCTTGCGGCGGATTTCCATGTCCTGCCAGCCGAGCGACGCGCCGACGCCGGTGCCGAACGCCTTGGAAATCGCCTCCTTGGCCGCGAACCGCGCCGCGAGAAACGGCGCGGGATTTTTATGCGACAGGCAATACGCGATTTCGTCCGGCAGCAGAATCCGGTTCACGAACCGCTCGCCGAATTTTTCGTAGGATGACGCGATGCGCGCCACCTCGATGATGTCAATGCCCACGCCCAGGATCATTTGCGATTTACGATTTACGATTTACGATTTGCGCGCAAGCAAACTCGGCCACTGGCCCAATGAACCGAGACAACGCAGTTCAACCACGGATGGACATCCACCCTCCATAGCAGAGCTACTGCGGAGGACGGGCAGATGGACACGGGTATCAAGCATTCGCCGGAAGTGAGCGTGAGCGAAGCACGCAACCCAAACTCCGTATTACAAGGACGAATATCTTTGTTTTCCCGGCTAAGCATAGGCCGCGAAAGAACGCAGCGAGGCGAAGCCGCAACCAAGGAGCACGGCATTTATGCCGCTTCGTCGCACGGTTATCGGGAGACGTTGATTTTGGCGAAAAGCCAACAATATCGGACGGCGAAGCGGCGTGAACGCCGCGCTCCGAAAAATCTTCGACACCATGAGCGATTCAGACGGAGTGCAAAGCAAAGAACACGAGAGAAGCCGCTTACATCTTAGAATAAAATCTTCTGGATCTGGGCGACGGAAGCGGTGCCGGTGGTGCCGAGTTGATGGACGACAATCGAAGCCGCGGCATTTGCCATGGCGACCGCTTCTTTGAGGTTGCCGGCTGCCGCCAGGGCGGCGGTCAGGTTGGCCGTGACCGCATCACCCGCGCCCACGATGTCAATTGGCCCGCGAACGGGCAGGGCCGGCTGGTGATAAATCTCGCCCGAAGGCGCGGCGCCCAGAATGCCCTCTTCCGCCAGGGTCACGAAAACTTCGCGCTGATTTTGCCGCGCCAATTGCGCAGCTTGCGCCTGAATTTGTCCGAATTCCGCGCTGGCCTGGAAGAACCGGCCCAGCTCCGCCCGGTTCATTTTGAAGGTGAGCGGTGGAAATCCGCGAAGCCCCCGGCGTCCGTCGGCCAAAATCCTCATCTGGGGCCTGGCCAGGGAGACGCGTTGGATGGCGGAAAGCAATTCGGCGGTGACCACCCCCGTCTCCGGAATGTCCACCTGGTCCAGCACGATCATGGCATCAACTTGTCCGGCGACCTTTTCCACCGCAACAGCGAGCTGGCGCGTGACTTCCGCGGGGGTGGGCGACCAATTTTTTAGATCAAGGCGATTGAGTTCGACCGGCGGTTTGCCCGGTTCAATGACCATGGGTTTTGTATAGGTGAAGGTGCGCCTGGCTGGAGTGGCGAGAAAGTAGTCCAAATGGACGCCCGCCCGGCTCTCGAGCGCCCGGCGCAGTTCGAACCCTTCGCCGTCGTTCCCCGCGAAACCGACTACGAAGACGTCGCCAATGCCAAGAGCGACAAGGTTGTTGAGGATGGTGCCGGCGGCACCGGGTTGGCTGCGGGTTGATGCAACATTGTGCACCGGCAAACCGGTTTCGATGGAGGTTTCCTTTTTCCCGGGGTCAATCTCGAGATAGCGGTCGAGACAGAAGTCGCCAACGATGGCGATTTTGAGACGCGGGAACCGACTAGTCAGGCTTTGAAAACGCTCTGGGGTCATGATTGTTCGAGGTGGTGGTAAAGGTGGTGGATAAACGTGGCGTTGTCGCAGCAAAGGTAACGCATCATCCCGCCCATCCGGGAAAAGCTCTTGCAAAAGCGAAGATAATACGCGGGATTGGTCTTGGGCGGCTCTCCCGCGGACCAATCCCAATCGCCCTCCTGCACGTCAACGACATAAATCGCAAAATTTCGGACGGCGGGGCGTTTCTGTTGAAAGCGAAGGTTATGAACGCAACTCAACGATTTTTCGAACACCTGCGGGCCCATGATGGCCGATCCAACGGAGAGGACGACGCCGTCATCCAACCGCTCAACGGCCGCGGCGAACTGGCGAAAATCGTGACCCGCGGCCCGACCGATGACCGCGCCGTTGAACATGGGGTGGTTGGAGATGATATCGTAGCCAATACCCGGATGCACGGTGAGGGGAACTCCGCGCCGGAAGGCCTGGCCAATGATGCTGTTCTGTTTCCAGGGATGCGCGAGGTGAATTTTTCCCGAAGGAAGATTGAATTCCACCAGGGCTTTCAGGAGGTCCGCCCAGGCGGGAGCGAGGGGGTGACCGGGCGTCTGCCGCAACCATTGCTCGAGCTCGGAACGTTCGGGCAAGGTCAGTTCTTCCTCGCAAATGAACCGTCCCAGAGCACGGCCATAGCCCAGATTATCGAGGGCGCCCGACATCAGGGCGAGATGAATGTAACGCCCGGTTTCGTCCCAGGTGCCGAAGGTTCCCGCCGCCACATTCTCCGCGACCCCTTCGGTGGAACGGCCAAGAAAAGAATATTCCCAATCGTGGATGGACCCGGCGCCATTGGTGGCGAGATGGGTGATCCAGCCCCGGTCCATCATGCGGTCAAGGATGAGGGCGGCGCCGTTGCGGAGGAGATGGGCGCCGTAAATCAGGAGGATGGAAGCGCCTTTGGATTTCGCGGCGCGGATGCGCTCCGCGCATTGCGCGATATCGTGAACGAGCGGTGCAGCCAGAACGGGCGGACGGGAATCCGGTGCCAGCAAAATGTCATCAATTCGGGTCAGGCTGCGGCGCGTCGCCAAGGGGAGAACGCGAAGCTGCTTCAGGTCAATAGGCGGGGGAAAGTTCACGGCCGCGAAGTTGATAGCTGGGTTTTGCCGGTGATTTCCCGAAGCAAAAGAAGGGCATCCCGAAAATCCGGTATCACCACGTCCGCGCCCACTCCCAGCAGCCGTTGGCGCTTCCAAGGATCCACGTTACCGGAGCCATTATGGGCCTCATCGCTGGCAACGGCGACGGCGAGTCCGCCCGCTTCCTTGGTGTTTTCGATTTCCACGTAGCCGTCCCCGAAGGCGAGCAGTCGGGCGCCGGGAACTTTGTTTTCGCGCAGGATGCGTTCAATGACCATTTTCTTGGAAAAAGTCTTGTAATTATCCTGCGCCCCATAGATGCGGCCTTTGAAATAGTGATCAATTTTCAGGAGAGCCGCTTCCTTCCGCACGTAAGGCTCATCGGTGCCGCTGGCCAAATAGAGCGCCCAGCCGCGCTCAGCGAGTTCTTCGAGCAGGGGTCGCGAGCCGAAGACCAAGTGATCATCGGGCGAGGCGGCGCAGGACTGGAGTTGGTCAATCCGGGAACTAATCCGGGCGTCGAGCCGCCGCAGGTATTCCCTCTTGTACCACAAGGGTTCTTTGGGGCTGCCGCCGCGTTCCTTGATTCGATCGGCCAGTTGGATCATTTGATAAATGGTCTGCTTGCCGTTAAGTCGCATGATGTCGTCATGGACCAACTGTCGGGCCTCGGCTTCCGTCTCACCGGGGAGGCGGGGAAGGCATTCCAGGAAGAGTGGCACCATGACCTCGGGCCAACCCTGGCGGATCAGGGAAAGTGTGCCATCGAAATCAAAGAGCACATGAGAAATCCCTGAGCGCGGGGAAAAACCAGGGCTGAATTCAACAAAACCGCTAAAATTGCTTCCGAACATGGGGACTCGAATAGCAGCCGAACGGAAGAAAGTCAAGGCTGCGTCGTTGGCTTTTAAAAACAGAGTTTGGTTCGACCGGCGGAGCGGTCGCAGTTTGGCGGCCCGGCCAGCCCCTCCGACACAGGCAACAAAGCGACAAATCCATCCATCAAACCATTTTTCGGTTGCCGCCCCGGTGGCCCGGAGCGATGATCGGAAAGACGGCGAACGGACATCGCCTCTGTCCCGCCACTTGTGGCGGGGAAGGCTGAAATTTTCGCTCTGCGGCCAGGGCCTGATCGTCATCCGTCGAAACCAAAATGCGTCCCACACTTTTCAAAAATTTCGTATCACAATTAGGCCCGAGAACCGAAATTGGTGGGGACGGCGCGCTGCACCGTCACCGCGCCGTTCAGGCGCGGAACCGACCCGAGACGCACGTCCGCCCTCGCGCAATTCGTTCCGCCCGCTGGACGCGGGCGGGGACAGCGCAGCGCGCTGTCCCTACCACCATTTTCCCGCGCCCAACTTCGGTTTTCGGTTTAAGTTGGGCGCACAAATACTGATAGACCCAGGGATCGGACACGTGTTATGGAGACCTTCCTCGGCGTCGAAATCGGCGGAACGAAGCTGCAGCTGGTCCTGGCAGACGAGCAAATCCACGTGGCCGGGCACCGCCGATTCGCGGTGGAACCCGCCCAGGGCGCCGACGGCATCCGCCGGAACATCGAGCATGCCATTCTGGAACTCGGCAAGGGTCAAAGGTTCGATGCCGTCGGCGTCGGCTTCGGCGGGCCTGTGGATTGGCGCAAGGGCAAAATCGCCCGTTCGCACCAGATTGCCGGCTGGTCCGGTTTCGAGCTTGGCAGCTGGCTCGAGCGCCTGGCCGCCGCGCCGGTTTTCGTGGACAACGATGCGAACGTCGCGGCCCTGGGCGAGGCGACGCATGGCGCAGGCCGGGGGTTCAATCCCGCTTTTTATGTCACCCTCGGAAGCGGCGTCGGCGGCGGGTTGATTATGGACGGAAACATTTACCACGGCGCCGCACCGGGTGAGTCGGAGATCGGACATATCCGCCTTGACCGCGCTGGGACAATCCTTGAATCACGCTGCTCCGGCTGGTCGGTGGACGCGCGCATCCGCGAGTTGAAGAAGACCGCGCCGGAAAGCCTGCTTGCCCGCCTGGCGGGCGACACGGCCGGGGGCGAAGCCAGGTTTCTCGCGGTTGCGTTGCAACAGGGCGACGCCCCGGCGCGACGCCTCCTGCGCGAGGTGGCGGAGGACCTGGCGTTCGGCCTGTCCCATGTCGTCCAATTGCTGCATCCGGAAGTAATCGTGTTGGGCGGCGGACTGGCCGGCCTCGGCGAACCATTGCGGTCTGAAGTCGCGGAGTCGCTGCGACCGCTAATTATGGAAGTATTCCGGCCGGGACCGGAAATTCGCCTGGCTGCTCTCGGCGAAGCCGCGGTGCCAACCGGCGCCATCGAGCTGGCCAGGAGGAATTTGCGTTGACAGACCGGGGCCAACCGGCCACGCTCAATGCGCATGAAGCAATGGCTCAACGATTACCTCAAGGCGCAGAAAGCCGCCCTCGACTCCATCCCCCTCGACGCGGTGGCGCAGTTGGTCGAAACGCTGCGGACGGCCTGGAACGAAGACCGGCAGATCTTTGTGTTTGGCAACGGCGGCAACGCGGCCAGCGCTTCGCACTTTGCCACCGATCTGGGCAAGGGCGCCTCCGACAAGCTGGGCAAGCGCTTCCGGGTGCTCTCGCTCAACGACAATGTCAGTTGGATGACTGCGCTGGGGAACGATTATTCTTACGCGGACATTTTTTACGGCCAGTTGCAGAACTACGGGAAGCCAGGCGACATCGCGCTCGGCAGCAGCGTGAGCGGCAACTCACCCAATTGCGTGAAGGCCCTCGAATGGGCCAGGCAACACGGCCTGCGCACCGTGGCGCTCGTCGGCGCCAAACGCGGTCGCATGGCGGAAATCGCCGAACAGGTCATCGTCATCAACGACACGCACTACGGCCGGGTCGAGGACGCCCAGATGGGCATTTTCCACATGCTCTGTTACGCATTCATGGAAAGGCAATAATGTGCCTGGCTCGGGAGAGCGCAAGCTGGCCAGCTTGTGGGTAGTGTCCTGATTTGCTGTAGCGTCGAACCTGTGGCTCGACATCGGCGCACAGCGCCGACACTACAACAATCAAATTTGGACACTACCAGCTTGTGGAACGTGATTGAATTTCCAGCCAGGCCAGTGAAGCGCTTTTGGGCTTTGTGCGCATACGCCTAAAAATACTCATTGCGGAAATCGAGTCGCTTGAACATCCATCCAGCGGGAATTCAACGACAGGGGAATAGCATCGGGAATCATGAATGGAAAGCAGCCATTGCCTGGCCGGGAAACGAGTCAGGAATTTAGACCGGGCAAAGCCGACTTTTGCGCTTGACGTTCAACTGTCATCATCATATTAACCAGCCGAAATTTAATTCCACAAAATATGCATCTCAACTTGACACTCCTTGACTGGATAGTCTGTCCCGCTGCTTTGGCGTTCAATGTATTGTTCGGGATGTATCTGGGGCTCCGGTCCCGGAAGAAGGGCGACAGCAGCAGTTTCTTCCTGGCGGGCCGCAGGCTCACCTGGCCCGTCGTCGGGGCATCGCTCTTTGCGACGAATATCGGCGCCGAGCACCTGGTTGGACTCTCCGGCGACTCCTACCGCTACGGCCTCATCGCCGGAACCGTGGAGTTGGCCACGGTGATCTCCCTTGGTATCGCTGCGGCGGTGTTGATTCCCTACTACATAAAGAACAAGGTCTTCACCATTCCGGAGTTTCTTGAACTACGTTACCGATCCGAAGCGCGGCTGTGCTTTTCCGGCTTCATGGTCCTCATCTGTGTCGTGACCAAGATGGCTTTCACCATGTATGCCGGCGCCATGGTTTTGCATGCAACAATGGGCTGGGGGATAATGCAGACCGTGCTGATCATGGGAGTGATCACCGCCATCATCACGATGATCGGCGGGTTCGGCGTCGTCGCCTACACTGACACCATCCAGACGCCCACCATGATTGTCGGTTCGGGGATCATACTGTTCATGGGCCTCCGCAAGATCGGCGGATGGAGCAAGCTCTGCGAGGCGGTGCAGAATACGCCAGTCCCCAACGCCATGCACATGCACGGGCCGTGGACCGATCCCATCTATCCGTTTTGGGGCATCCTGCTGGCCGCCGCCGGCGCCGGGGTTTTTTATTGGGGGATGGATCAGGTCAATGTCCAGCGGTTGCTCGGCGCCCGGGACCTGAACCAGGCGCGTTGGGGCGCAATGTTCGCCTTGCTCCTCAAGATGACCCCGGTCTTCATTTTCGCATTGCCGGGCGTAATCGCCCTGGCGCTCTATCCCCACGCCAGTGCCGAAGACAGCCGCTACACTTTCGTCTGGCTGCTCGACAATCTGCTGCCACCCGGCCTTCGGGGTTACGTGCTTGCGGCCCTGCTGGGGACGGTGTTGTGCTCGACGATTGCGGTCATGAACTCGATCTCGACGCTGGCGGTGCGCGACTTCATCCTG
>JBEKEJ010000150.1:0-7543 GCA_050013895.1 Verrucomicrobiota bacterium
CAGGCCAAAGGCATTGGTGATGACGGGGTAATTCTGGAGGTCGTTCGGGCCGGCGAGAAAGCCGGTGTGGTTGGTCGTAACGCCGTCGCCGTTGAGATCAATGCCCAGATAATTATTGTTAAAAATTAAATTGCCGCGGATGGAATTATTGGTGGTGTCCGCTTGATATAAAACCACGCCAATGCCCGTGGCGAAGGCGATGACATTTCCGGCTCCGGCGCTCACGCCACCGATGAAGTTGCCCGCTGCGTTGTTTTGCAGCGCCACATTGTCGAAGTTGCCCACCCCGTTGGTGCCGGTGCGGTCGGTGCCGATGAAATTGCCCTCGACCACATTGCCACTGGTGCCCGGATCGGCGAGGCAAACACCATAATAGTTGCCGGCAACATAGTTGGCCGCGCCGGCACTGACGCCGCCAATCAGGTTGTTCGTGGCCCCGTTGTAACAGATGACCCCGAAATCATTTGGCACCGCGATCAACCCGCCCGCGTCGAGGCCCATGTAGTTTCCCTCGACCAGATTGCCGCTCGTGCCGGGATCTTTAACCAACATGCCGTAACTAAAGTTTCCAGAAATAACATTGCGCGCGCCGGCCACGGTGCCGCCGAACGTATTGTTGGTGGCCCCACCGGAGCAGACCATGCCGAAATAATTTGAGACCGCGGTCGTCCCGTTCGCGCCGAGGCCGATATAGTTTCCTTGGACCAGATTGCCGCTCGTGCCGGCGCCCGTGATGATCACTCCGTAATCGGAGTTGAGGTTGTTTCCGGAAATGACATTGCGCGCGCCGGCCACGGTGCCGCCGATGAGGTTGGAACTCGAACCGGTGTCAATCGTCACGCCGGCGACGATGTTCGGCAGCGGGTTCAGCCCGGTGGCATCGGTGCCGATAAAATTTCCCTGCACCGCGTTGTTGACCACACTGGAACCGCGCATCAGGATGCCATTGCCCGGATTTCCGGAGATGACATTGCCCGCCCCGGCATTCGTGCCGCCGATGAGGTTTTGGCTGGCGCCGGCCGCCAGAAACACGCCGCCAAAGGCGTTGGAAACCATCAGACTCCCGCCCGCGTCCGTGCCGATGTAATTGCCGAGAACGACGTTGCCGGTCGTGTTCGAGGTTATGATGACGCCGTATTGCGAATTGCCGGACAAAACATTGCGTGCGCCCGGGTTCGTTCCACCGATGGTGCAGCCGATGGCGCCGTTGCCGATGAAAACGCCGCTCAACCCGTTGGCGAGCGCATGGCTGCCGCTGGCGTCGGTGCCGAGGTAATTACCGAGAACAATGTTGCCGGTTGTGCTCGAGTCGGTGATGAAGATGCCGTATTGCGAATTGCCGGAAAGGACATTTCGCTCAAGCGCGTTGGTGCCGCCGATGATGTTCCCGCTCGCGCCGCTGGCAATGAGAATTCCCTGATGAGCGTTCGGCGCGGCGTTGGTGCCGCTGTAATCCAGGCCGAGCCAGCAGCCGGAAATGGTGTTGTTCGTAGCGTCCGCATAAACCAGCGTGAGGCCGTTCCAGTTGAAACCCGTGAACGAAATGTTTTTCAACTGATTGCTCGACGAGTAAATCAGCACGCCGGTGTCCGACGTGAAGGTTTCGGGCAGGATTTGCGAGCCGTCCACGACGATGAGCGGTTTGCCCGCAAAACCCGGCTGCGTGGAACCGTCAATCACCATGCCGTTGGCGACCAGCGGCGGCAACTGCCCGGTGAGGTGGATGTTGAAAACGCCATTGCTGTAGCCTGGATCGCCCGGCAGGATATCGAAGCGGATGGTTGAGCCGGGATGATCGGTCGCGTAATAAATCGCCGCGCGCAAACTGCCGGGGCCGACATCAGCGGTGGTGGTGACGATGTTGGTGAGCGGCACGACGGGCGGTTTGTAAAGATACGCCAGCGCCGCGCGGTCGCCGGGGCTTAGACAGTAATTGCCCATGCGGAATTGATAGCGCGGAAAATAAGGCGGCTTGGGCTGTTGTGTGGCGGTCACGCCGGGATTGGTCGAGCCGAAGTCCCAGCCGAGGTGCATCACCGACTCGAAATCATAAGGGCCGTTGGTGACGCTGCCCGGATCAATTTGAAAAAAGGACAGGTACCCGGCCACAACGTTGTTGGACAGAACGGTCAGATAATTGGTCTGGTCGGGCCGGATGTTTTCGTGCGTGAAACCGAATGAATGGCCCATCTCGTGGCAGACCTGCGCACGGCTGAGGCTGGAGACGGTTACGATCTGCGGATTGGTGCTGGAGGAGACGTTGTCAATCCAGTTGGTGTTGTAGGCGAAAAGAACCCAGTGCGTCTGATTGGTGTGCGGCACGAACTGGACGTTCGCGGCCAGTTCCCATTCGCGCAGGCCATTGAGGTAGGTATTTGTTTGCGCGGGGGTAAGGGTGTTCGTGAATTCATAAGGCACGATGCCGTTCGTCCAAGGGATGTTCGTGGGCGATGTGCCGGCGTAAAAATTCGCGGCGAATAGCCGGGCGGCCGCCAGCAACCAAAACCCGCAAGCCATCAATAAAGCAAACCGGCTCCGCCGCTTATCCGTGGCGTGACGACGGTATTCAGCCGCTGATTGAATCACCACGCCTCACATATAAACTGTACGAATGTTTTTTTCAAGCGGAGGTTATATGAGGCAGTGCCCGGGTTTGAACAGGGCGCGGCTGTGTCCGGGGATCAGCCGCGGCATGCTTTCCTGGGAGCGCCGGTCTCCGACCCGGCGTGTTGGGAGACGCGGAAGAAACTGGCCGGGTCGGAGACCGGCGCACCGACAAGCGCGGTGCGGCTGACGCTGCGCGCACGGCCGCGCTCCGCAAAACTCCCGATCCGGGAACTGGCTTCTGCCCAATGGAGCCCGCCCGCCCGGTCGCGTGCATCATCCCAATCGGTCCCGAAACGCCGCGCAGGCTTGGGCGACATCCGGCGCGTTGAGAATCGCCGAGACGACACAAAGGCGCCGTGCCCCCGCCTCCAGCACGTCGCCGAGATTTTCCAGAGTGATGCCGCCGATGGCAAACCACGGAATTTTTACGTTCGTTGCCGCCCAGCGGACGTATTCCAACGTCACCGGTCTGGCCGTCGGTTTCGTGCCGGTGGCAAACACCGGTCCGACGGCGAGGTAATCCGCGCCCGCGGCCAGCGCGCGTTTGGCTTGGGCTGGCGAGTGGGTTGAAAGCCCAATTCGGAGTTTGGAGTTCGGAGTTCGGAGTTCGGAAATCTGATTCTGGCCGGCGTCGAAAAAATCTTCCTGCCCCAGGTGACAGAATTCTGCGCCGAGGTCGCGGGCAATTTCCAGATGATCGTTGATGACGAGGCCGACGTTCGCGCGTTTGGTGATGGGCAGAATTTTTTCCGCCATGCGCCGGATTTCATCAGGCGTGGATTTTTTGGCGCGGAGCTGGATCAAGTCACTGCCGCCGTCGCAGAGTTGTTGGGCCACGATTTCCGGCGCGCGGCCGTGCAGGTGGGCCGTGTCCACGAACGTATAGAGCCGGCAATCAGCGAGCGGTTTCATGTCGTCAGTTTGCCGGAAAATTGAACAACAAAGTAACGAAGGAACAAAGGAAAACCTCAAACGGAAACATCGGCATCACTTTGTTCCTTGGTTGTTCAAAAATTTAGCGCGTGCGCTCAAACGCCGTCCGCCAGAACCATTCGCTGCGCGAGACGAACCGGACGAGGACGATTTGCAACGACGGCGCGAGCATCATCCGCTGCAACCATTTTGCCCACGCGAGCCGCCGCGCAAATGCGGCGTCGCACCGGCTGGCCAGTGTTTGCCGGGTCTGCGTCCACGAAATTTCCCCGCGGCTCCACGCGGCCAGCGGCTCGACGGACATCCCGGCGGATTCGAACGCCATGGACATCCCGTTGCCCGTCACGGGTGGAATCATCGTGATGGCGTCGCCGACGCAACATTCGGCGCGCGCGGCGGCGCGCTGCGGTCGCAGTGAAATTCCGGCCACCGCGCAAAACGAGCGTTCGTCGAATTCCGCTGCCGCCAGCCGCCGGTTCAACGGCGAACCATTTTGACCGCGCAACCATGCGCGCCAGTTTTGCGGCGTGTTTTCCGCGCCCGCGTGGCGCCGAAACAATCCACAAACGTTCACCGCGCCGCCCTCCACCCGGCACAGGCCGACATAGCCGCGCGGTGAAACGTGCATTTCCAGATCGGCGGTCAGCGGGACGTTGCGCGCGTGCGCTTTCAGACCGAACCAGCGCGAACCGCCTTTCTCCGTCTGCAAGCGCCGGCCCGTGGCGTGAACGACCCCTTCGGGTTGGAGTTCAGGCTTTAACCTGTCTGGACACGCTGAAGCGTGAACTCCAACGACGGGCCAACGCTGGTCAACGCGCAATTCGCCGCCGAGCTTTTGAAATTCGTTCGCCAGCAGTTGGTCCATGACGAAACGCGAAAGGCAAATCGCGCGGGCCGGCAGGGAATGCGGCGGGGCGAATTGGGTTGCCGAAAAAAAAGCCACGGTGCCGGCATGCACCGCGCCCGCGCGTTCGAGCAATTCGCGCAGGCCAAGCTGCGAGAGTGTTTCCTGGCCGCGCCCGCTGATGAATTCGCCGCAAACCCGATGGCGCGGGTAATGCCCGGCCTCCCACACGGTCACCGGCACGCCGCGCCGGCGCAGGCCGATGCCAAGCGTCAACCCGGCCAATCCGCCGCCGACAATCGTGAGGGGTTTCACCGCCATATCGTTCAATCCATTCGCCACGCGACAAACAAATGGCTGAAAAATCCCGCGCGGCGCTCGGTTAATTGCCAGCCGCTGTCCGCCGGCCACAACGCCGAAAGTTCGCGGCTCGAAAACCCCGCGCGCACGCTCACCGCCGCGTCGTGCCGCGTCACGGCATTGCAGCCAATCAGCCAGAGCAACCGGCAACAAAACAACGGCCAGAACGCGCGGCGCGGCTCAATCGCAACGCACAGGCGCGCGCGGCCGGCAACGGCGCGAAATAATTCCAACAGCCGAACGTCTGCAAAATGGTGGAGGAACAAATTTGCGACGACGATGTCCAGTCCGGCAGCGGCCGGCAGCCAGTTAAAAACGTCGGCCGCCACCGCCTCCGCGTGCCAGCCCAGCGGCGTGAACGATGCCAGTGTCTGCAAACCCATGATCTTCCGGTTGTCCAGCAGTGTCACCCTCACACCCGGCCAGCGGGGAGAAATTATTTTTGCGACACGCACGAGAAAATGGCCGTCACCCGCGCCGAGATCGGTGATCTGTTTTGATGCACACCCATTCGCGGCGGTTTGCAAGGCCGCCGCCATGATTGCGTGATTGCGCATCCAGGCGTTGATGCGGCGCAAATCGCGGCGGGAGTGGATGGCGCGCGGGTCATCGGCCGGCAGCGTGTCGAGCAGTTCAGGCTGGACGAGGCGCTTCATGGCAATACGCGAAAGGTGATGGGTGAATCCCGCCCGGGTTTCCATTCATCACGGATCATGTTTCATGTTTTTCCCACTTCCAGCAGCGCGCCGTGGCAACTGAAACCCGCTCCAAACGCCGACATCCACCACCATCCGTCCGGCACGGCGTCGTGCAAGGCCGCCTGCAAAACGAAGAGCACCGTCGGGCTGCTGATGTTGCCGAACTCATGCAGGACGGCCGCGCTGTGTCGCACGTCGGATTCGGTCAAACCGACCTTGTCGCGCAGCGCCGACAACACGTCACGACCGCCTGCGTGAAAAATCCAGCCCGCGACGCGGTCGCGATTCACGCCCGCCGCCGCCATGGTTCCGGTAAAAAGTTTCGCGGCCTCGTCACCGGCAATTTGCGGGACCTGCAGCGACAGCATGTTCCGCAACATCCCGTTTTTATGACCGAACCGCAGCGTGTCGCGTTTGTCGGGCGCGAGGCAGGATGAACCGAATTTCCATTCGACGCGCCGGCGATTCGGCCGTGGCTTCCTTGTCAGCACCGCCGCGCCCGCGCCGTCGCCAAAAAGACAGGCGCTGATGAGCACGCCGGGATCGTCGTCGAGATAAAACGCCGCGCTGCAAACTTCGACGCAAACGGACAAAACCTTTTGGGCGCGCTGGGCGGCCAGCAAGGCTTCGGCGGTGCGCAGATTGGGCAACGCCGCGCCGCAGCCCTGCCCGACCAAATCCAGCGTGAAGACATCGGGGCGCAAGCCCAGCCGTTCGCTCACGTAACTCGTGAGTCCCGGACACAAATAACCGGTGCAGGTGCTGATGAGCACGGCATCCATTTCCGGCGGCGCGCAGCCGGCGTCCTGCAACGCGCGTTGCGCGGCTTCCGCGGCCAGCGCGGGCGCGTGTTTGGCGAAACGCGCCTGAAGCGCGTCGGGTGTGAGATTGAACGCTTCCGCCAGCGGGTCGAGCGCGAGATGGCGCGTGGCGATGCCGTTGTCGCCGCAGAACACTTTCTTGAGGATGGCGCGCGAGCGCGGCGCGAGCCGCGCGAACGGTTCGGCACGCTGAAGGGCGTCCCAACATTCGCGTTGCGTGTAACGCTGCGCCGGCGCGGCGGTGCCCAGTCCAATGACAAACATGATGAAAACTAACGCGCATTCCAGTCGCGCGCCACTCTTATTGAGTGGGATGCCGGAGAAACCAATTTGTTCCAATTCGAATCATTGGAACCAATGCCGCGCCCGGCAATGAATACATGAAAGCGCGAATGAAATTCGCCGCACTCGTTTCACCGAAATTAAATGAAGGCGGAAAATAAAGATGCTACTACGCGGGTAGTCAGCAGGCAAATGCGGCCACTGGTGGGGCCAACATCAATCAAGGCGAAGCAACCCGATAAAACCGAGGGGTGCTATTGGAAAAGGAACGATCAACATACTCCCATGTTGAGTTAGTGCTAATCATACTCAGCACATCAGTCCAAATTACCAGATTTGTCGACACCTGAATTCGATACTGTCGCCCTAGCTCACCGCTGACCACAAGAGAAAAGGCATTGCCATTTAGCACTCCCGGTTGGCTGATAGTCGGTCTAGGAATGGCAAGATTTGGATAGAACGTATGAAAAATGGGCGAACCGGAAATTTGATCAGTTGGATCAGAAATATAACCATCGAGCCAGCCGACCTGATATGGTGCTGCAATTTGGTTCATTGGGTAGTCGCTCAAAGTCATGCCCGTGTTATACGCCAGCCAAGACCATCCCAGACCAAGCAAAAGCAGGCCGCCGCCATCAGCAACGTACTGCCGCACCGCCTCAATCTCGTTAGTACTAAAACTTCCCCAAGCATTTCCAACAATTAGCACCGAAACCGAATTGAGACTGTTGGAATTCAAAGGAGCGGATATTGGTAGAAGCGGAAATGAATTTGAAGCGAGAATCATGGCAAGGGTGTTATTGTTTCCGCCGTTGAACCATTCCCCATGGCCAATCGAATAGAAAACATTACTCTGACCAGTCCCGTTGAGCCACTGAATCACGTTTATGGCAAAGGGTGAATTATCCAAATATCCGAGGCAATTATCGCTGAACAGCCCGTCATGTCCTACGGCAACAACGCGTCCAGAAAAATAGTTTCTGGCAAGTATGAACGTT
>JBEKEJ010000151.1:0-11905 GCA_050013895.1 Verrucomicrobiota bacterium
GAGAGCACGCGCGTGCCGCCGGTGACGGCGCTGCGGTCGCCGCCGGCTTCGCGGATGACCGGCGCGGATTCGCCGGTGATGGCGGATTCATCCACCGTCGCCGCCCCGAGCACAATTTCGCCGTCGGCGGGAATAATTTCCGTGGCGCGCACGACCACCGAATCGCCTTTGCGGAGCGAATCGGCATCCACGACTTCAATCCGGTCACCGGAAATTTTATTTGCGCTGGTTCGCGTGCGGGTGGCGCGCAGCGCCTTGGCCTGCGCCTTGCCGCGGCCCTCGGCGACGGCCTCGGCGAAATTCGCGAACAGCACGGTGAACCAGAGCCAGAGTGCAATTTGCGCGACAAACAAGGTCTGGCCGGGCGAGCGGAAGGCATCCACAGTGCTGATGGCCGCGCCGACCAGCGTGACGAACATGACGGGATTTTTCACCATCAGGCGCGGGTTCAGTTTTTTGAACGCGTCGCCGATGGCGGGCCAGAGAATCTTCGAATCAAAAACGGAAACGGATTTCGTTTGCATAAACGTGGATCAATACAGTGTTCCTTTCAGCATCAGGAAATGTTCAACGATCGGGCCAAGCGTGAGCGCGGGCAAAAAAGTCAGCGCACCGACGAGAATTACTGTGCCGACGAGCAGCACGACAAACGTAATGCCGGTCACCGGAAACGTGCCGGCGCTGGCCGGAACGATTTTTTTGCGCGCCAGCGACCCGGCGAGCGCCAGCAGCGGCACAATCATGCCGAACCGGCCGAGCAGCATGTCGAAGCCGAGCGTCGTGTCATACCACGGCGTGTTGGCGTTGAGGCCGGCAAAGGCGCTGCCGTTATTACCCGCGCCGGACGTGTAGGCGTAGAGGATTTCGCTCAAACCGTGCGGACCCTGGTTGTTCAAGCCGGCCCTGCCCCAGTTGCTCACCGACGCCCAGGCCGTGAAACCGAGGATGATGAACGCGAGAATGACGAACGCCAGCAGCGTCATCTTCACGTCGTAGGCCTCGATTTTTTTGCCGAGATATTCCGGCGTGCGCCCAACCATCAATCCGGCGATGAACACGGCCAGAATGACAAAGATCAACATGCCGTAAAGTCCCGCGCCGACGCCGCCGAAAATCACCTCGCCGGTCTGGATGTTGAACATCGGCACCAGCCCGCCGAGCGGCGTGAAAGAATCGTGCATGGAATTGACCGCACCGCAGGAAGCGTCGGTCGTCACCGTGGCGAACAGCGCGGAATCGAAGATGCCGAAGCGGACTTCCTTGCCTTCCATATTGCCATCGGCGACGGCGACACCGAGCTGCTGATGAATCGAATTACCTTTGGCTTCCGCCCACCAGCAAACGAGGACGCCAGCGAGAAACATGACGAACATCGCCGACCAGACCGCCCAGCCGTGCTTTTGATTTTTCGTTTCGCGGCCGAGGTGATACGTCAGCGCGCTGCCGATGCAGAGGAGCGCCAGCATCTGGAAAAAATTGGAGAATGGCGTCGGATTTTCAAACGGATGCGCGGCGTTGGCATTCGTGTAACCGCCGCCGTTGGTGCCGAGCATCTTGATGGCCATTTGCGACGCCATCGGCCCTTGCACGATGGTCTGCGTGTCGAGCGTCTGGTTTACCATGACCGGATTGCCCCTGGCATCCACGACCGGTTTGCCGTTCGCGTCGGTTTTTTGGACAGAAACGGTTTGCGGCTCGATAAGTTTGGCGACGGTGTAAGGTTTGAAATTCTGAATCATGCCCTGCGACACGAAGAACAGAGCCAGAACGAGGCAAATCGGCAGGAGCAAATAATAAATGATGCGCGTCAGGTCCACCCAGAAGTTGCCGATGGTCTGCGCCGTGTGCCGCGCGATGCCGCGCACGAGCGCGCCGGCGATGGCGATGCCGACGGCGGCGGAAAAGAAGTTTTGGCTGGCCAGCGCGACCATTTGCGAGAAATACGACATCGTGCTTTCGCCGCCGTAACTCTGCCAGTTGGTGTTGGTGGTGAAGCTGACGGCAGTGTTGAACGCGAGATGTTGAGCCAACGCGCCGAGTTTTTGTGGATTCAGCGGCAGAAATTGCTGCAACCGCAGAATGGCGTAGGTGAAAAGACAGCTTACGAGGCTGAACAGTAGCATCGCAAATGCGTATTGTTTCCAGCCGTGTTCCCTGGCGGGATCAACGCCGAGCACACGGTAGGTTAATCTTTCCAGCGGCCGCAGCACCGGGTCGAGCCAGGTGCGACCGTTGGGATTGAGCACGCGGTTGAGGTACAAACCAAGCGGTTTGGTGACGAGGACGAGCGCGCCGATGTAAAGCGCGAGTTCCAACCATTGATGGACATTCATGGCAGTTGGTTAAAATTTTTCCGGTTTAAGCATGGCGACAATGAGATAAACGCAAAGCGCCACGGAAATAATTCCGAGAATCAGGTTTTCCATAAAATTTTCGATTAGAGCTTTTGGCAGCCAATGACGTAAAGCAAAAAAGACATGAAGGCGCCACAAACCAGCCCGATATAGATTGCGTCCAACATAATTTTGTCAACGGCGGCGTCAATGCGCATGCCGCAATTCATTTTCACGTTGGGTGAACTTGATGGCCGCGGACTTCGCGGTTCAGAGGCTCGCCCTTCCAAATGCCTGCGAGATTAGCTGTCGGGCTTGGCCTTGAAAGTGGCCCGGTGATTCCGTTGCCGGAACCCCTGCGCCCCGTCCTCAACTTTGAGGAATTTGGGTCTCCCGCATCGGCTTGCAGGAAGGCAAACCGATTTTGGCTGCAACGGCCAAACTAAAACACACCGGCCCGGCCTTGTCAAGTCCGGTGCAAATGGGCCGTTTTTATTGAAAAAACCTTTGCCAACGGACGCGCCAAAGCGTCTTATTTCACAATCACTTATGGCTCGAATCCGGATTTTAATGGCGTTTATTTTGTTGATGCCCGCGATGGTTTTCGCGGCGGAAGAAATTTACCGGCCGGTCGCCATTACGCCGCCCCAGCCGGCGCGCGAATTTCGCGGCGCCTGGCTCGTGACCGTCGCCAACAAAGACTGGCCGTCCAAGCCCGGTCTCCCCGTCGCGCAGCAAAAGGCCGAGCTGACCGAACTGCTGGACCGCGCGGCGCAGTTGAAATTGAACGCCATCGTTTTCCAGGTGCGCCCGTTGTGCGACGCGATGTATGCCTCGGCCATTGAGCCGTGGTCGGAATATCTCACCGGCACGATGGGCGAGGCGCCGCAGCCGTTTTACGATCCGCTTGCGTTTGCGGTTGAAGAGGCGCACAAACGCGGACTGGAATTGCACGCGTGGTTCAATCCGTTTCGCGCGTCGCTCGCCCAAACCAGATCACCCGCCGCGTTCAATCACATTTCGCGCACGCATCCCGAACTCGTCCGCCAATACGACACGCAACTATGGCTTGACCCCGGCGAGCCCGCCGCACGCGAACACGTTTTGCGCGTCATCCTGGATGTGGTGCGGCGTTACGACGTGGATGGCGTGCAACTGGACGATTATTTTTATCCCTACCCGGAAAAGAACGCCTCGGGCCGCGCACTGAATTTTCCCGACGACGCGACCTGGCGAAAATTCGGCCAGCCCAATGGACTGAGCCTCGACGACTGGCGTCGCGCAAACATCAATTTGTTCGTTCAGAGCCTTTACCAGAGCATCAAGGCAACGAAACCCTGGGTGAAATTCGGCGTCAGCCCGTTTGGCATCTGGCGCCCGATGAATCCGCCGCAAATCCGGGGCCTGGACGCCTACGCGCAACTCTTTGCCGACTCACACAAATGGTTCGCCAGCGGCTGGCTGGATTATTTTTCGCCGCAGCTTTACTGGCCCATGGACTCGCCCCAGCAAAGCTTTCCCGCGCTGCTCAACTGGTGGACCCAGCAAAATGCGCGGGGCCGGCATCTCTGGCCGGGACTCAACGCTGCCACCGCGGGGGAAAAGTGGGGGCCGGACGAAATGGCCCGGCAAATCGCCGCCACCCGCCGGCAACCCGGCGCGGGCGGGGAGATTTTCTATCATTTGCGCAATCTCACGGACGATTCCGCGCCGGCGAAGGCGGTTCGCGCCGCCTACCTGCAACCGGCGCTCGTGCCGGCGTCGCCGTGGCTGGATGCCTTCCCGCCGGGCAAACCGAAACTCACCGTGGTTGAAAACAGCCTCTCCAGTTTGAGGTTGCGATGGGAAACCACGGATAACACCCTCTGGCTGTGGGTTTTGCAGTTTCGCACCAAGCAGGTTTGGACCACGGAAATCCTGCCTGCCGCCCGGACGGACTGGTCGTTTGCCAAGCCCGCGCCGGATTTGATTTCAATCTCGGCTGTGGACCGGGTGGGCAACCTCGGTTCGCCTGCCGCACTCAGAAAATACGTGCTGGTTCCCGCCGGGAAGGGAACGTTTATTTGGAAATAACGGTTTTGGAAGGGCTGTAAGCCGAATTCTGTCTTCCCCGAAAGCTTTCGGGGGAGAGAATCATTTGTCTCAGCAGCCGATACCCGGAACCCGTCCCGCGTTGGCGGGACCGGAGCGGGCCGCTCCGGGGTTCCCTATTTGGCCTTGCACCCGATGGGGTTTTCCGTGCCGCGTCGCTTGCGCTTCGCGCGGTGGGCGGTTTGATTTTCTGTGGCACTGTCCGTCGGGACGGCTCGCGCCGCCACCGCCCGCGTGTATCTTCGTTTTGCGACGGTCATCGACCGCCGCTACAGAGTTACGCGGCATCGCGCCCTTTGGTGTTCGGACTTTCCTCCCCGCTCTTTCCGGCCGCCGGAGGCCCGCCGCCATTCGCAGTCGGGGAAACTTGGAAAGCGGTTTTTCCACCGGCAATCGGAAGGAGCGGGGCGATTCTCCGCCCTTCCAAAACCAGTGGGAAAGTAACCGATTGGAGTGGAAATCTCAAGGGGCAAATTCCGGTTGGACCGTGGTCCATCGCGGGTTCGCATTGACATTTGTTGTCTCAATTGAGTAACTTCTTCGTGCGTTCCACAAGATATGCTAGTGTAACGCAAGAGTACTGTGGCTGAAAAAGACGATTATCTGTTGGACTTGCTGGTGGACCTCGGCTCCGTGAATGCCGAACAGGTCGCCAAAGCCCGCCAGGAGGCGCAAGCCGCCGGCGTGGGGGCCGTGGACCTGTTGCTGGCCAACAAGGTCATCCGCCCGGCGGACGTGGTCCAGGCCAAGGCCGCGCAGTTCGGCGCGGAGGTCGTCCAACTGGGCAGCCTCCGGATCCCCGACGAGGTCATTTCCATTATTCCGCGCCACATCGCCAAAAAATACCGCGTCATCCCCATTCTCAAAACCGACGGCAAGGTCGCCGTCGCCATCGCCGACCCGTCCGACCTGAATACGATTGATTCGCTGACCCATCTGCTGAACGCGGAAATCGACCCGCGCGTGGCCTCGGAGCAGGACATCGAGACCGCGCTGGGCCGATATTACGGCGGCAAGGGGGACACGGTGGTGGACAAGGCGATTCAGGAACTAACGCAAAGCGAAGTCGAAGTGCCCGCCGACGAGCTGGGCGATGACAGCTCGGTGGTGGACGCGGACGCGCCGCTCATCCGGTTGGTGAACCAGATCATCGCCGACGCGTTCAAAATGCGCGCCTCGGACATTCATCTGGAGCCGCTGGGCAAACGTTTCCGGCTGCGCTACCGCATTGACGGTTTGCTGCACGAAATGAAGGCGCCGCCCAAACGGTTGCAGGCGTCCATCATCACCCGGCTGAAGATCCAGTCGAACATGTCCATCTCCGAGCACCGCATCCCGCAGGACGGGCGCATCCAGTCCAAAGTCGGCAACAAGTTCATTGACCTCCGCGTGTCGTGCCTGCCGACGAACCACGGCGAAAGCATCGTGATGCGTATTCTGGACAAGGAAGGATTGCGGCTCGGTCTCGGGGAACTTGGATTTTTCACGGACGACCAGCAAACCTTTGAAAAGCTGATCGCCCTGCCCGATGGCATTTTGCTGGTGACCGGGCCGACTGGTTCCGGCAAAACGACGACGCTTTATTCCTGCCTGCACTTCATCAACCGCCCGGACCGGAAGATCATTACCGTCGAAGACCCGGTGGAATACATCCTGAACGGCATCAACCAGGTGCAGGTCAATGAAGTCGTCGGCCTGACGTTCGCCGCCGCCTTGCGCTCGATTTTGCGCCAGGCGCCGAACATCATCATGATCGGTGAAATTCGCGACCTCGAGACCGCGACCATTGCCATCAATGCATCGCTGACGGGGCATTTGGTTTTCTCCACGCTGCACACCAACGACGCGCCGAGCGCCGTGACCCGTCTGATTGACATCGGGGTGAAACCCTTTTTGGTCGCGTCGTCCACACGCTCGCTCATGGCGCAACGCCTCGTCCGCAAGGTTTGCAAGAATTGCGTGGAACCGTATCAGCCCACCGAAGACGAGCTGCGCGCGCTGAATTTCGCTCCGGACAGTTTGAAGGACGCCCATTTTCAAAAAGGCCGCGGCTGCGGCGATTGCTCGAACACCGGCTGCCGCGGGCGCATGGGCATTTTTGAAATCTTCGTCATTGACGACGAGGCGCGGAAATTGATTTACGACAAGGCGCCGTCGTCCGTGTTGCGCGCGCGCGCCCGGGAAATGGGCATGCGCACGCTGCGCGAGGACGGCGTCCGCAAAGTGCTCGCCGGCCTGACCACGCCCGAAGAGGTCATCCGCGCGACCATCGGCGACGAAATGTAAGCGGCCCCCGAACGATGAATCTCGAGTTTCGAATTCCAAGGGGATTTTTGCGAATGGAAGATTCGACATTCGCAATTTGCAGTTCATAATTTGAATTATGTCTTACGCCATGTCTGATTTGCTGCAGTTGGTGGTGGCGGAGGGTGCCTCCGACCTGCACATCCGCGTTGGCACGTCGCCGGTCATCCGCGTGCATGGCATCCTGCATCGCGTCGAGGGTCCGGTGCTCAGGCCGGAGGACACCGAGGAACTGATGCGCAGCATCACGTCCGAGGAGCACATCCAAAGCACGCGGGAACGCGGCGGCACGGACTTTGGTTTCGCTTTCGGCGAAGTGGCGCGTTTCCGCGTGAGCGTCTTCAAGGAAAAGGGGAATTTCGGCATCGTGCTCCGGCAAATTCCCAGCAAACTGCTCACGATGGAGGAGATTGGGATTCCGCCGAGCGCGAAAGAACTGCTTTACAAACCGCGCGGCCTGGTGCTGATGACCGGCCCGACCGGCTCCGGCAAAACCACCAGCCTCGCCACCATGATCAATATCATCAATGAGGAACGGGACGAGGTGCACATCATCACCATCGAGGACCCCATCGAGTATTACCACAAACACAAACGGGCGCTGGTCACCCAGCGCGAAATCGGCGTGGACGTGCCGAACTTTGCCGAAGGGCTGCGCCGCGCGCTGCGCCAGGACCCGGATGTGATGCTCGTCGGTGAAATGCGCGACCTGGAGACGATCGAGGCCGCCATCACCGCGGCGGAAACCGGCCACCTGGTTTTCGGCACGCTGCACACCACCGGCGCGGCCAAGACGATTGACCGCATCACCAACGCCTTCCCGACCAACCAGCAGGAACAGATTCGCATTCAGCTCTCGACGGTGCTCCAGGCGGTCATTTCACAATTGCTGTTGCCGCGCATTGACAAGCCGGGGCGCGTGGCGATCTTTGAAATCATGATCAACACGCCGTCCATCGCCGCGCTGATCCGCGACAACAAAACGTTCCGCATCCAGTCGGACATCCAGACCGGCGCCAAATGGGGCATGGTGACGCTCGACTCGTTCCTGATTGACAAATATCTGCAAGGCATGATCGCGCGCGAGGAGGTCATCACCAAGGCGCAGGATCCCACGTCAATTCAACAGAAATTGCAGGAATTGGAGCTGGCCCAGGCCACCACTTCCGGCGCCGGGTCCAAATCGAAGGCAGGATGATTTTCCCATGCCCGAAGAAATTTCCAGTGCACTGCTGTCGCTCGTCAAAGAGCAGGGGCTGATTGACGACCTGCAATACGAAGAAGTCGTTGCCGAACTCAAGCGCACCGGCAAGCCCGTGATCGAGGTCCTGCAGGACTTCGGCGTCATGAAGCTCGACGACATCCTGCACGTGATGGCCACCAACCTCGGCACCGAGGTCGTGTCGTTGCGCGACCGGGAATTTCCTCCCGAACTGGTGCAAACGATTCCCGCCAAGGTCGCGCGGATGTATCATTGCGTCCCCGTCGCGTTGAAAGGCTCGACGGTGCAGATGGCGCTGGCCGATCCGCTCGACCCGGCCCAGGCCGACGAAATTCAATTCGCCTCCAGACACGATGTGCAGGTGGTCGTGGCGGATCCCGCCGAAATCGAAAAAGCCCTGGACCGGCTTTACGGCCAGGAAGAAAACGAAAACTTTTCGGAAATTCTCAAGGAACTCGGCGCCGACACGGACATCGCGCGCGAAGTCAGCGAGGCCGGCGCAAGTGATAATGAAAAGCTCGTGACCGAGCTGGCCAACGAGGCGCCGATCGTGAAATTCGTCAATCTCGTGCTGCAACAGGCCATTCAGGACCGCGCGAGCGACATCCATTTCGAACCGTTCGAGACGGAATTTCGCATCCGTTACCGCGTGGACGGCGCGCTTTACGAAATGTCGCCGCCGCCCAAGCACTTGGCGTTGCCGGTCATTTCACGTCTGAAAGTCATGTCCAACCTGAACATTTCGGAACGGCGCCTGCCGCAGGACGGCCGCATCAATTATGCGGTGGGGACCCGCCAGATCGACCTGCGTGTGTCCACGCTGCCGACGCAGTTCGGCGAATCGTTGGTGTTGCGCGTGCTCGACCGTTCGGCAGTGAACCTGGAACTGGAATCGCTGGGCATTCCCAAACACGTGTACGAATTCATGACGGAGGTGATTCAACGGCCCAACGGCATCGTCATCGTCACCGGGCCGACCGGTTGCGGGAAAACGACGACGCTGTATTCGTGTCTGCGCCGCGTCAACGCGATTGACTCCAAATTGCTTACGGCGGAAGACCCGGTCGAATACGACATTGAAGGCATCATGCAGGTCGCCATCAACGAGGCGGTGGGCATGACCTTCGGCAAGGCGCTGCGGTCGTTTTTGCGCCAGGACCCGGACATCATCATGGTGGGTGAAATGCGCGATTTGGAGACGGCGCAGATTTCGATTCAGGCGTCGCTCACCGGCCACCTGGTGATGAGCACGCTGCACACGAACGATTCCGCGGGGGCGGTCACGCGCATGATTGACATGGGCGTCGAGCCGTTTTTGATTTCCTCGACCCTGATGGCGGTGCTGGCCCAGCGGCTGGTGCGGACCACCTGCAAGAATTGCAAGACGCCGTTTGAGCCGACGGAGGACCAGTTGGCGCTGTTGAATCTTTCGCCGCATGATTTGGGCGACAAGCTGTTTCATTACGGGCGCGGCTGCTCGGCCTGCAACGATACCGGCTACCGGGGCCGGAAAGGCATTTTTGAATTGCTCGTCATCAGCGAAGCCATCCGCGCCCTCATCAACGAACGCGCGCCGACGGTAGTGTTGCGGCAGAAAGCCGTCGAGCTGGGCATGGTGCCCTTGCGTGAAGACGGCTTGCGCAGCATCTTTGAAGGTGATACAACGATTGAGGAAGTCGTCAAATACACTTAATCGTTATGCCAAAATATAATTACGTGGCACTGGACGCCCGTGGCAACGAAACGAAGGGCAGCCTGGAAGTCGCCACCCAGAACGAGGCCATCGGCCGCGTGAAGGAGATGGGCCTGTTCCCGACCAGAATCGCCGAGGCCGAAAAAGTCCAGGAAAAGCAGCCCACTAAGAAAAAGGCCAGGACCGGCGGCAAAAAGGGCGGCGCGCTCAACATCCAGATCAAAATCCCCGGACTCACCGGACGGGTGAAACAAAAGGTGTTGACGGCCTTCACGCGGCAACTGGCGACGCTGGTGGATGCCGGCCTGCCCCTCCTGCGCGGGTTGCGCGTGCTCGAAAAACAGGAGCGCAATGCCGCGCTCAAAACCATCCTCGGCGAACTGGCCCTGGCGATTGAGGGCGGCAGCACTTTTTCCGAGGCGCTGGCGCAACATCCCAAAACCTTCAACCGCCTGTATGTGAACATGATCAAGGCGGGCGAGTTGGGCGGCGTGCTGGAAGTGGTCTTGAAACGCCTGGCCGAATTCGCCGAAAAAGCGCAGAAGATCAAAGGCAAAATCAAGTCCGCGCTGTTTTACCCCATCGCGGTGATGATCGTCGCCACCGGCATCCTGATTCTGCTGATGACGTTTGTCGTGCCCCGGTTCAAGGCGGTGTTCGAGGACATGGGTGTCGGCAAGATGCCGAAGTTCACGCTCATTGTGCTCGCAGTCAGCGACACCATCCGGTTCCACATTTTGCCGACCTTGGGCGGCGTGGCGGTGGCCTTGATTTTGTTCTTCCTGCTCCTCAAGACCAAGGCCGGGCGGCTGATCTGGGACAAATTCAAACTCAAGATGCCCGCCATCGGGCCCGTCATCAGCAAGGTGGCCATTTCCCGTTTCACCCGCACACTCGGCACCCTCATCAGCAGCGGCGTCCCCATCTTGCAGGCATTGACCATTGTCAAGGAAACCGCCGGCAACGTCGTCATCAGCAATGCCGTCGCCAAGGTGCATGAAAGCGTGAAGGAAGGTGAAACAATCACCGCGCCCCTGGAAAGCTCGGCGGTTTTTCCGCCCATGGTGGTCAGCATGGTGGATGTCGGCGAACAAACCGGCGCCCTGCCGGAAATGCTCCTGCGCATTGCCGACAATTACGAGGAAGAAGTGGACAACGCCGTCGCTGCCATGACCTCCCTCCTGGAGCCGATCATGATTGTTTTTCTGGCGGTCGTCGTGGGCAGCATTGTCATCGCCATGTTCCTGCCGCTGATTGCCATGATCCAAGGCCTCAGCGGTGGAGGAGAACCCGGTGCCGCTGCCGGTGCTGGAGACTGATTTTTTAGCAGTCCAGAACCCGATTTTTCGTTGAAAACGAAAAAAGCGTTGACAAACCAGCTTGCCCGTGCGTAAATACAATGTAATCACATTGCATGGGCGTCTTATTTACAATTAGACCGTTATGGAGTTTGATTGGAATAGTCCGCCGTTTGAATTGGGTGGTTCTTTGACTCAACGGGAAATTGAAGAGTCCTTTGAGGATCCGTTTGCCGTCCGGTTGTTGCCCGACTCGCCGCGTTTCGGCGTTCAGGCCCGGTTTTTCAATATGGGCCTGTCGGCGGGCGGCATAGGAATTTTCAGCGCGTATCGGACGAATGGCCGGGTGGTCCGGGTTTTGCACGCCCGGGCGTTCGAGCCGGAAGAACGTTTCTTTTACCAGCGCAAGATGGACCAGACACTAAACACAGGTGACAAGTGACGTGTGACGAGTGACCAGACGCCGGCGTAATCAATCCTCCTCGTCGTCGTTCTCGTCCTCGTAATCGAGGATTGAGAATCGAGGACGAGAACGAGGACGGGGACGAGCAGGAAAAATGCGAACCTTTGCCAACTGGGAAGACGTGCCGCTCTTCGACAGCGAGGCAGCCGAGGCGGATTTCTGGTCGGAGAACCGGCCGGACTTGCGCCTGTTGGAAGCGGCCACTGCCGGCAACGCGGAAGCCGCCGAGTCCGTGACCATCACGCTGCGGATTGACCCGCGGATGCTGGCGCGCATCAAGCGGCTGGCCCGGACGCGCTATTTGAATTACCAGAGCATGATCAAACAGTGGTTGAGCGAACGAATGGAAGACGAATTGAGAGAGCGATGAAAACTGTTAAACCCGAATACCGAGGTTGGGGAGCACACCCGCCCCCGCCTTCGCCTCCGGCTTCGGCGCGGTCGCGTCGAAGCGAAGCGCAGACGGATCGGGTGTTGCTGGACGCGCCTCGCGTCCAGCCT
>JBEKEJ010000152.1:0-7439 GCA_050013895.1 Verrucomicrobiota bacterium
CGCCTTTTCTTTGCGAAAACCGTTCGTTGGCATCCACCATCACGAGGCGCATTTGTATTCGCCGTGGATTAAGGCAGTGTGCCTACCCGTGGACCTGACGTTGGTAGGGACATCGCGCTGCGATGTCCCCGCCCGGAGTAAAGCGGAGGGCGGAACGAAAGTGGCAGGAAATTTGGGCAGCCACCCAGTGCCGTCGCCTGACGCTGCGCTCGGCGACGGGGAGCGGCGCAGCGCGCCGTCCCTACCCGGTTCAGAAGCGCAAATCGCGGCTCGGGTGAGAGGAGTTGAGACCGCAAAACAATATGTCGCCGACTTCACCGCCTTTCAGCCGAACATTTCCCTCATTGTCAGCGGCGGGCACACGTTGCTTGTCCTGGTGGAATCGGAATTGAAACATCGCGTGCTCGGCTCGACAGTGGACGACGCCGCCGGCGAATGTTTTGACAAGACCGGCAAGCTGATGGGCCTCGCGTATCCCGCCGGACCGGAGATGGACCGGCTGGCGGAGCAGGGGAACCCCAGGGCGTTTGATTTCCCGCGCCCGCTTTTGCACGACGCCAGCGACGATTTCAGTTTCAGCGGATTAAAAACTTCCGTGCGCTATTTCCTGCGCGACAACCCGAGGCTGTTGGATGACGCGCAATGCGTGCGCGATCTGTGCGCCAGCATTCAGGCGGCGATTGTTGAAGTGCTCGTCACCAAAACCATCCGCGCGGCGAAGCGAAACCAGATGCGCTGCGTGACGGCGTCCGGTGGCGTGACGTGCAACCGCGCCTTGCGCCGTGACCTGGAAAGCGCCTGCAAACGCAAAGACTTTGCGCTGCGTCTCGCGGAAAAAAGCCTGTGCACCGACAACGCGGCAATGATCGGCATTCTGGCTGAACGAAAACTGGTTCACAAGGTGCCGGCCTCGGATTTGGATTCCGAAATCCAACCCGGCTGGGTTTTGGCGTGATCGAAATTTCATGCCCGACCGATTGCCCATTTACGAAATTGAGCACGACATCGTCGCCGCGCTCAAGGCGACGAAGCGGCTCATTTTGCAGGCGCCGACCGGTTCCGGCAAATCCACCCAGGTCCCCCAAATGCTGCTCCGGCATGGATTGCTCGGCAACGGCCAGGTGGTGATTCTTCAGCCGCGCCGCTTGGCGGCGCGTTTGCTGGCTTCGCGCGTCGCGATGGAACTGGGCGTAAGGTTGGGTCGCGAGGTCGGTTATCAGGTCCGTTTTGAAAACTGCGTCAGCGACGCCACCCGCATCAAATTTGAGACCGAAGGGCTTCTGCTGCGGCAACTGATTCAAGACCCGGCATTGCGTAGCGTGCAGGCGGTCATCTTCGACGAGTTTCACGAACGCCATCTTTACGGCGACATCACGCTCGCCCGTGCGCTGGACATACAGGAAACGCTGCGCCCCGACTTGCTCATCGCCGTCATGTCGGCCACGCTGGATGCGGGCGCGCTGGAGGAGTATCTGTCGGAACGCCGGCCTCCGGCACGGCTCGATACGGATAAGCAGGAACGAGGCGCCGGGCCGGAGGCCGGCGCTCCATTATCTTGCTCTGTCTTGTCTTCAGAAGGCCGTGTGTTTCCGGTTGATATCGAATATCTGCCGCACCGGCTCGGACCGAATCCTCCGCCGGTTTGGGAACTGGCGGCGGAAGCATTCGCCGACCATGTCCGCTCCGGTGAACGCGGCGACGTGCTGGTGTTCATGCCGGGCGGCTTTGAAATCAATCAAACGCTTGAAGCCATCCGTCACGCGCCGGAATCGAAAGGTTACATTCTCCTGCCGTTGCACGGCGAATTGCAACCGCGCGACCAGGATGCCGCGGTGGCGCGCTACGACCAGCCCAAGGTCGTCGTGGCCACCAACGTCGCCGAGACGTCCATCACCATTGACGGCGTGCGGCTGGTGATTGACAGCGGGCTGGCGCGTATTCCGCGTTATGATGCCAATCGCGGCATCAACACGCTGTTGATTGAAAAGATCAGCCAGGCCAATGCCGACCAGCGCGCCGGTCGCGCGGGCCGGACGGCGCCAGGCCGTTGCATCAGGCTTTGGTCGCGCCCGGAGCACGACGAGCGCGCGCCGCAGCAATTGCCGGAAATCAAACGGCTCGACCTTGCGGAAGTGGTGCTGACTTTGAAAGCGGCGGGCGTGGAGGATTTGCGGAAATTCCGCTGGTTGGAAAAACCGGACGAGATTTCACTCACGCATGCGGAAGAGTTGCTGCTGGATTTAGGAGCGTTGAAAACGAGGAGCTCAGCCGCCCCGGCTGCGGCGGTCGGCGCCCCGCTGGCCGCAACGGATGACATACGGCGTTCAAATGTTTCCGACGAGGCGTCGGAGGCGACACGCGAAGGCGCGTGTGCTCCCCAAACACAAATCACCCCCATCGGCCGCAAGATGCTCGCGTTTCCGGTGCATCCGCGGTACTCGCGAATGCTGCTCGCGGCGCAGGAATATGGCTGTGTCCATCAGGCCTGTCTCGTCGCCGCGCTTACGCAAGGCCGCGATTTGCTCCTGCGAAACGTCGGGCGGGAGGTCGAGTCAGCCCGCGAGGATTTGTTCGGTGAAAAGGCGTCATCGGATTTCTGGATTCTGATGCGGGCGTGGAATTACGTGTTGAATAATCAATTCCGCCTCGACGCCTGCCGCAAACTCGGCATCCACGCCGTCACCGCGCGACAGGTTGGCCCGTTGTTGAAACAATTCCTCCGCATTGCCGACGCTGAAGGACTCGATGCCCGGCCGCGCGAAATCAGGGATGAGGCGTTGCAAAAGTGCATTCTGACCGGGTTTAGCGACCGCGTGGCGCGGCGGTTGGACCAAGGCACTCTCCGTTGCGAATTGGTCCATAATCGGCGCGGCGTGCTGGCGCGGGAAAGCGCCGTTCAACACAGCCTGCTTCTCGTAGTCGCCGAGATTCGCGAAGTTGAAGGCCGGGAGGTGAACACCATCCTTTCCCTGGCCACGGCGATTGAACTCGATTGGCTGCGTGAGTTTTTCCCCGACGACGTGAAATCAGAATTGCATGTGCAGTTCGACGCCACGGCCAAACGCGTGCAAGCCGCTGAGCTGCTGCGTTTTCGCGGGCTGGTGTTGTCCGCCAGACGGATTGAGCCGCCCCCTGCCGACGCCGCGGCGCGATTGCTGGCCGATGAAATTTCCGCGGGCCGGTTGCCGTTGCCGAATTGGGACCACGCCGTCGAACAATGGCTGGCGCGGCTGCGACTGCTTTGCCGGCACTGTCCCGAGCTCCAGCTTCCACCGTTTGCCGAAAATGATCGCAAACACATCATCGAACAGCTTTGTCATGGCGCGGTGAGCTACAGGGACATCAAGGAACGCGAAGTGAAACCGCTGGTGATGTCGTGGTTGTCAGAGACGCAACGGCAGTTGCTCGACAAACATGCGCCGGAACGGTTGTCGCTGCCGAATGGCCGCACGCCGAAGGTGGTTTACGAAGACAATCAAGCGCCGCATATCGCGCTGCGGATTCAGGAACTTTACGACGTGACGCAGACGCCGAAGATCGGGATGGGACGTGTGGCGGTGGTCGTTCATATTTTGACACCGGGCATGAAGCCGATCCAAATCACCCAGGACCTCTCCAGTTTCTGGAGCGAGCACTATCCCCGCATCAAATCCGAGTTGCAACGGAAATATCCGAAACACGAATGGCGGTGATGCCGGCAGGCATATCCCACTTGGCACCGCGATTTGGCAAGCGGCGGAGAGTCTCCTGATCTGATTGTTGTAGCGTCGGCGCTGTGCGCCAATTTCGAGCCATAGGCTCGACGCTACAACTTCTCAGCGGCGCTCCGGCTTGCAACCTTCGGGTTCCGGCACTACCTTGCGCGGCTTATGGAAAAAGTGGTCATCATCGGTTCGGGATGCGCGGGCTGGACGGCGGCGCTTTACACCGCGCGCGCCAATCTCGAGCCGCTCGTGCTCACCGGCAAACAGCCCGGCGGCCTGCTTACCACCACCAGCATCGTTGAAAATTATCCGGGCTTTCCCGAAGGCGTGGACGGTTACGAATTGATGACGCGAATGCAGAAACAGGCCGAGCGCTTCGGCGCGCGCGCCAGTTTCGGCACCGTGGAAAAGGTGGATTTGTCCAAACGCCCCTTCGCCCTCACCGTTGACGGCGAACGGGTCGAGGCGCAGACGGTCATCATTGCCACGGGCGCGAGCCACCGGCATCTCGGTGTGCCCGGCGAGGATCTTCTGGAAACCAAGGGCGTGACTTACTGCGCTACGTGCGACGGGGCTCTGCCGATTTTCCGCAACCGGACGCTCGTGGTGGTCGGCGGCGGCGATTCCGCCTGCGAAGAGGCGCTTTACCTGACGCGCTTCGGCTCGGCCATCCATCTGGTTCACCGGCGCGACCAGTTGCGCGCGTCAAAAATCATGGCCGAACGCGCATTGTCGAATCCCAAAATCAAGCCGGTTTGGAATTCGGTTGTGACCGAAATCCTCGACCCGAAACAGGACAAGGTGACCGGCGTGAAATTGAAGAACCTCGGGAGCGGCGCGCAGACGATTCTGGATTGCGCGGGTGTTTTTGTCGCCATCGGGCACGCGCCCAGCACGGAAATTTTCAAAGATCAGATTGCAATGGACGTCAACGGCTATATTATTCCCGGGAAGGGCGCGATGACGAATGTGCCGGGCGTGTTTGTGGCGGGCGACTGCGCGGACCACATTTATCGGCAGGCCGTCACAGCGGCGGGCGCGGGTTGCGCGGCGGCGATTGATGCGGAAAGATTTCTGGCGGCGCAGAACCAGTAAATAGGCAAGCCAAGGCAAGGATTTGACAAAATCGGCGAATCTTTTTTCATCATTTTCTTTAAGATAACCCTATGCCGGAAATGCTGGAACCCGTTGGATGGAAGCATAAAGCTCCCGGCTTGATCATCCCTCCAGTCCCTCGTATCAGGCGGTATAAACGCAAACGCAGGCTGTCCGGGCACCAGAAACGGGTGCGGTTTTTCACCGCGCTTTCCGCTATCCTCCTGTTTCTATTATTTCTCGGGCTTTTGTGGTGGTTGGACCGGACGTATTGATAAGTATGCGTGCCAAAGGCCAAGGCACGCCGGTACAAAGAAAGCGGCTGGAGTTCCGGCGGTGATCATTGTTATTACTGCAACACCACCTGGGGCGGAGTGCCGGCCAGCCTGAAGCACTATGCCGGGCGCGGTGTAAAAAATCCTTGCTTCACCTGACAGCGAATTCATTCTGGCGCGAACGCCGCGCGGAGTCATAAACTGGCCGCGTGACGCCTCCGCAACCACGCGAATCCCGCCGGGCGTTCCTCAAAAAGAGCGCCGGCGCGACCATCATGTTCGCCGGGGTTGATTTCGCCGCGCTGGCCGCGGGCGTGACGAAGGATGTTTCTGTTTTCACCCGAGCCAGTCCGGATGGCGCGCTCCCGTGGTATCGCTGCGCCTTGCGCTGGGGACAAACGAACATCACGGAGATTGACCCGCAACGATACGACATCGCCTGGTGGCGCCAGTACTGGAAGCGCACACAATTACAGGGCGTCATCATCAATGCCGGCGGCATTGTCGCCTATTATCCCAGCCAGTTTCCGTTGCAGTATCGCGCCGCCGCGCTCGGTGACCGCGACCTTTACGGCGAACTCGCCCGCGCCGCGCATGACGACGGATTGGCCGTGCTCGCCCGCATGGATTCCAACCGGGCGCATGAGGATTTTTATCGCGCGCATCCGGATTGGTTCACCCGGGATGCCGACGGCCAGCCGTATCGGAACACCGGCCTCTACGTCGCGTGCGTCAACAGTCCTTATTACGACGAATATATCCCGTCCGTGCTCCGCGAAATCATCAGACGCTCGCAGCCGGAGGGAATCACGGACAACAACTGGAACGGGCTGGAGCGCGACAGCGTCTGCTACTGCGAGAATTGCCAGCGCAAGTTTCGCGAGCAGGCCGGCCAGCCGGTCCCGCGTGTAAAGAACTGGGACGACCCGGTTTATCACCGGTGGATCCAGTGGAACTACGCGCGCCGGCTCGAAATCTGGGACCTGTTCAATCGCACCACGCGCGAAGCCGGCGGGCCGCATTGCCTCTGGCTCGGAATGAACAGCGGCACCGTCGTCGCCCAGGCGCAGAAGTTTCGCGATTACAAGGCCATCTGCGAACGGTCGGAGATCGTGATGCTCGACGACCAGGCGCGGAATGACGCCACGGGATTCCAGCACAACGGCGAGGCGGGCAAGCTGATCCACGGCCTGCTCGGCTGGAACAAACTCATTCCCGAAAGCATGGCCATGTATCAGGCGGGCCGGCCCCAGTTCCGGCTGGCCAGCAAACCTGAACCCGAAGCGCGGCTCTGGATGCTGGACGGTTTCGCCGGCGGCATTCAGCCGTGGTGGCACCACGTCGGCGGGTATCAGGAAGACCAGCGCATGTTTCGCACCGCCGAACCGGTCCTTCGCTGGCACGCCGAGAACCAGCAATATCTCATCAACCGCCAGCCACTCGCCACCGTCGGGCTGGTCTGGTCGCAGTCAAACATCGACTTCTACGGACGCGACAATCCCGACGAACTGGTTGAACTGCCCTGGCGCGGCTGGACCAACGCGCTCGTCCGCGCCCGCATTCCCTATCAGCCGGTTCACGCAGACCACCTTGCGCGGGACATGGACCAATTTTCAACTCTCATCCTGCCCAATCTCGCCGCCCTGTCCGACGCGCAAATCGCCGGCATTCGGCGATTTGTCGAACGCGGCGGCGGCCTCATCGCCACAGGCGAAGCCAGCCGGTGCAATGAATGGGGTGAACCGCAATCCGACTTCGCGCTCGCGGACGTGTTCGGCGCCCATGTCATCGGCGGACCACCCGACTCCGCCGATTCCACCCGGCGCCGTGGGGCGGAAACGCAACACACCTACCTGCGGCTGACGCCGGAACTGCGCGCGCGCGGCCCGGGACCAAAGGCCGGGAACGAACCGGTCGAGGCCGGCGAACGGCACCCCGTCCTGAAAGGCTTTGATGAGACGGACATTCTCCCCTTTGGCGGTCTGTTGGAACCGCTGCGCGTGGACGGCGGAGCAACCGTCCTGGCGACGTTCGTTCCCGCATTTCCGAGCTTTCCGCCCGAGGACGTCTGGATGCGTCAGCCGCGCACGGACATCCCGGCGCTAATCGTGAACGAGACCGGCGGGCACGGTCGCGTGGCTTTCCTGCCCGCGGACCTCGATCGCCGCTACGGGCGCGACAACCTGCCGGACCACGCCAACCTGCTGGCCAACCTCGTTGGCTGGACGGCGCGCGACAATTTCCCGCTGCAGGTCGAGGGCGCGGGATTTGTGGACTGTCATTTGTATCAACAGCCGGGCCGGCTCGTGCTGCACCTTGTCAACCTCACGAGCGCGGGCACGTGGCGCGCGCCGGTGGATGAATT
>JBEKEJ010000153.1:0-7394 GCA_050013895.1 Verrucomicrobiota bacterium
GGAACAACATGCCTGATTTCATTGAACCATTGCGTCGGCGGCTGGTGGAACTTGGCTGCCCAATCACGCACGTACGGCGGTTGGTCTGCGAAGTGGCCGACCATCGCGAGGACTTGAAACAAGCTGCTTTGTCAGAAGGATTGTCCGAAGCGGATGCGGAAGCCCATGCGAACGCACAACTCGGAGACCCGCTGGCTCTGGCCGAGAATCTGATGGTGGCATTGCGGCGCTCATCCTGGTGGGGCCGTCATTTCGTCGTCACTTTTTGTCTGCTGCCGCTGCTGGCCTTTCCAGTGTTGTGGGCTCTGCTCCTGGTCCTCGAGCTGTTGTTGGTAGTCACGCTGGGCTACGGCTGGGATTCGAAGAAACTCCATATGGTCGTCAACAACCCGGTTACCTTTCATCATCTCACCACGGCGTTTCAGTTCATGGATTACGTGGCGATTGCTTTAGTGGCGCTGTTCTTCTGCTGGCTGGCGCGGAGATCGGCGGTACGCCTCAAGTGGATGGTGACCGCCTGTGCCGCCTGTTCGGTGGTTGCAGTCATCACGTGGGCCAAAATCGAGCCGCATTCTTTTTTTATGGGCTTTACCATGAACAACCACCTGCATATGCCGTCGTTCAGGGGGGCGATCCCGCTCCTGGTTGCCGGCGCCATGTATGTTTTCCAGCGGCGAACCAGGCGGCGTTTCCAGGAAAAGGCTACAGGTTAGCAGGACATGGATGGAGAATGGCTGCCGCTTTTGCGGAGCTTGATTGGTTCTGGAGATTTGATTCGACAAATGTGTCGCGCCTCTGGCGCTGGCAAAAGTGGCATTCAACCTGCGGATTAACCGGCGGTTCACATGCATCAACGATTATACAGAATACCACGATACGCCTGGCTGTTCGTATTGGCTGCCTGTCTGCAAACGGCGGGCGCGGAAGAGATCGCCGGTTTTCCGTCGCCTGGCCAAGCAAAAATCATCCATTTTGACAAGACGCTCCCCCGGGTGGCGCATCCGGTCGCGGGTGTTGACTACAATTTTGATCTGTCGAAGGAATTCTTTGAAATCTCCGTGCCCAAAAATTACTCGGGCAAGGAGGCCTTTGGCGTCTTCGTTTTCATGGATGCCGGGGACCACATGGCCATGCCCAGGGAGTGGGCGGCCATCATGGAAAAGGAAAAGCTGATCTGCCTGATTCCCGAAAAGATCGGCAATAACCAGCCGTTTTCCCGGCGCGTTGGCCTCACCCTGATCGGAATTCTCAAAACCGTTGAGCGGTATAAAATAGACCCCAGGCGGATTTACACCGGCGGACTTTCGGGCGGGGCGCGATGTTCGCTGCAACTGGCTTTTCTGCACAACGACGTGATTGCAGGCAATATTTCAATTTGCGGGGCCAATTTCTATGAGCCGGTGCCCAAGGTCAAAGCGGCTGACACTTCGGACTATGGCGTCTGGCCGGTTCCTCCCGACCGGGTCGCTGAGGCCAGGAAGAAAGTGCGCTTCGTCTTTATCACCGGCGCCAGGGATTTTCGTTATGGGAACATACTGGACATCTACCAGGGCGGGTTCGTGAAGAACGCTTTTCAAGCCAGGCTCATTGACCAGCCGGACATGGGCCACCAACTTTGCAGCCCGGAATCCCTGTCGGAAGCCTTCCACTTTGTCAGCGGCAATCGGTGAAGATTGGAAACTTTGTCGCCTCCGGATACCCATAAATCCTCAACCCCGTCGGACTTCTTGATTGGTGTTAACAATCTCCCTCACCTGTTTCCTCTCCCCAAGGAGAGGACATATCGGCGCATGATTTCTGGTTGGCGAAAAATTGTCCGGCCAATCCAGTCGCACTATATTCCAAAGACGCGGCGAACGGTTCTCCTTCTCCCCGGGGGGAGAAGGCCGGGATGAGGGCGAGCGTTCAAATCATTTTCCTCCCAATTCTTTTCAATCCTCCGCCCGTTCGCCGGCCGGGGCCATTTTGACGAGACGCGGGAAAAATGTGGCCAGTGGTTCGACCAAATCGGTCTGCGCGGCCATGACAGCCTCGATGTTTTTATAAACCATCGGCACCTCATCCAGACCGGCGGAAATCAGTTTCACGCCGCGTTCGTCGAGATAGGTGTTCACCATCTTCCAGTTGAAACTTTCCTTCGCCTTGTGGCGGCTCATCACGCGGCCCGCGCCGTGCGAGGCGGAATTCAGAGACGCGGCGCTGCCCTTGCCGCGCGCCACAAACGTCGGGCTGGCCATCGAACCGGGTATCACGCCCAGCACGCCCGCGCCCGCCGGCGTCGCGCCTTTGCGATGCACGATGAGGTCGCGTCCACCGTGGCGCTCCTTCCAGGCGAAGTTGTGATGGTTTTCAATGTCGAGCAACACGCGCGCGCCAAGATGCCGCGCGATGTGTTTGTGAATGAGTTGATGATTGGCGGAGGCGTATTGGCCCATCAACTCCATCGCCGCCCAGTATTCCCGGCCGTCGGCGGAATCGAGGTCGAGCCAGGCGAGGTAGCTGAGTTCCTTGGGCAAATCCTTGTGTTTCGCCCGCGCGACGCGGCTGTAATGGTCGCAAACCTGCGCGCCGGTACCGCGGCTGCCGCTGTGGCTCAACAGGGCGAGATACGTGCCCGGTTCGAGGCCGAGTTCCCTGTGCGTGACGGTGAATTCGCCGAACTCGACGAAATGATTGCCGCTGCCGCTGGTGCCGAGTTGCGCGGCGGCCTTGTCGCGAAAGCGTTGTGTGACGGGGCTGACAGACCAGTCAGCGTCCATGACCGGATGGGTGCGGCGATGTTTGAATTCCGAACCGATGCCGAAGCGGGTCTCAGCTTCGATGGCGCGGATGAGATCGGTTTCGCGGCGGCGGAGCCAATCGAGCGGCAAATCGAGCACGGTGAGTTTGACGCGGCAGGCGATGTCCACGCCGACGGCATAGGGAATGACGGCGTTGTCGGTGGCGAGCACACCGCCGATGGGCAAACCGTAGCCGACGTGGGCATCGGGCATGAGCGCGGCGGCGACGGAAACGGGCAACCGACAGGCGTTCTCCATCTGCTGGAGCGCGTTGGCGTCCAAATCCGTGCCCCACTGGCGGTAGGTGATGGGATGCAGAAGCATAATTACAGGTAGAAGTTAGGCCCAATCAGGCCCATTGCCAATGGCAAGCCGGGACGCCGTACTGCGGTGTCCGGTCAGCGCAGCGCGCTGTGCTTGCCCATAATCTGGTCTATCCGAATATGAACAATGTGAATCGCGCAGTTTCTCCAGACTGCGGGTTTTCCGTGCTTTCCAGCCCGGAAGAACGGGCGACTGGAAAGTCGCCCGAACCGGCAGGCTGGAAAGCCTGCCCTACGACGCATTAAAATCAGGACGCTGCTCATAATCCAAGTAATTTGCGTTTTTAGCGGATTGGAATATGGTTGCTAGTTATGGAACCGAATATTGCGCAAAAATCCCCGTTCGTCCAAAAAATGGAAGCCAGCAGGTATTGGTGGTGCGCGTGCGGCCGGTCAAAGACGCAGCCGTTTTGCGACGGCTCGCACAAGGGCAGCGGTTTTGCGCCGAGGGAAGTTGAAATCACCGAGGCCAGAACCGTCGCGTGGTGCGGTTGCAAGCACTCCAAGAACGCGCCGTTCTGTGACGGCAGCCACGCATTATTGTGACAAGCGGCAGGTGACGAGTGGCGAATAATCGCGTCGCACAACACATGTGACGTGTCACGCGTCCTTCTTCCGGAAGAGATTTTGGGGGTCGGCCACGTTGAGCACGGACAGGTCGAGTCCGCCGCCGGGATTGCGTTCCCGCGCGGTTTTGAGCCGGCGCGCCAGGCGTTTCACCGCGTTGCCGGCATAGTATTTCACCACCCCCACCCCCACCTCGGCTTTGAAAATGACCACCAGCATGCAATCTGCATCCACGTTCACGACGAACATGCTGTATCTTTCGCCCTGCTGGTAAATGCTGTCGAAGTTCGATTCGTTGACGAGGCCGGCGATGGTCTGATTGGCCATGAAAGCGCCGGACGCGAGCGCGCCGATGGTGGTCAAATCAAATTGCACCGCATCGCCCTGATGCGTGATGAGAAAACCGCCCTTGTCAATAATCAGCGCCGTCGTCGCCTCGGTGTGAGCGATGAATTCGCGGAGCGTTTCGTCCAACAAGCGTATATCGCGCTCGACGAGTTGGGGCAGAGTGGCCATGTCATGCGTATTGCGGAACGCTTTGGTTGATGAATTTCTGCAGCAGCAGGCGGGTGATCATGTTCAAGGCTTCAAACACGCCTTCGCATTTGTGCGCCGTGGCGGAAAAGGACGGCACCTGCAACTCGCGGTTGTTCAGCAGGAACTCCATGTATTCGACCGGCGCGGCGTTCGGCAGATCGCGCTTGTTATACTGCAGCACATAGGGAATGTCCGCGAAGTTGAGCTTGAGCGTGTTCAAATTATCCATGAGGTTCTGGAAGCTTTCCACGTTCTCCGGCATTTTCTCGTACTGTGAATCGGCGACGAACACGATGCCGTCCACGCCGCGCAACACCAGTTGCCGCGTCGTGTTGTAAATCACCTGCCCGGGTACGGTGTAGAGCTGGAACTTCGTCTTGAAGCCCTTGATGGTCATTGCCTCGATCGGCAGGAAATCAAAGAACAGCGTGCGGTCCGAGCTGGTCGCCAGCGAGACGAGTTTGCCCTTGTTGCCCGCGGCGGTTTGGACGTGGTCGTGGACTTGCACGAGGTTGGTCGTCTTGCCGCCCATTGCCGGGCCGTAATAAACGATTTTAACCTGCAACTCCTTGGTAGCTTGATTGATGATGGCCATAAAATAATTACGGTTTTTTGCGGTCGAGTTCGGCGGCCAGCAGGGCCAGTTGTGCCGTGGGCAATGCTTCACCCGGCCGACCGAACGCAGCGAAATAGACCGAGTTCACGCGGTAAATTTTCCAGGGAACGTTGCCGACGGTGAAATTTACGTTATTCAGCGCGCCCATGCGCAATTCCCGGGTGCTCTGGCCCAACCGATCAAAAATCTGCGGTAAAAACGCGGCGAGCGTGTCGGCGTTCAAATCCACCGGCACTTGGCTGGCCACCTTCAAACCGTCCTGCAGCGCCACGAGGGCGCCCGCCACACCGGGCAGTTCCATGGCACGGGCGACGACATCCTTTGGCATTGCCCGGCGGCTGGTGAAATCAGTTGGGGGCGTTGCCGGACGTTTGATTTCGTCCTCGTCCACCATGGGCGTATCACTATGGTCGCTCCAAATATAAAAATTCGTGTCGGCCGGTTTAGTATCCGCCGGCTTGGGCGCGTAGCGGGCGGTTTCCGGCCTGGGCGCAGTCTGCTCCCGTTGCAGCACACTGGTATCCGGTTGTGATTGCGGCTGTGGAAAACCAAAAAACAGATCGGGGATTTCGGGGGCGAGGATGGTTTTCCGCTGCAGTCTGGCCACGTTTTTTTGCAGTCCGAAAAACAGCGGCGCGATGACTTTCAACGGCAGTTCGAGCTCGATCCCGTCATGGACGGAGACTCCCGGCGGCACCGGTCGGATCCAGGAACGCACGTAACGCCATGAGAAAATTACGCGCCCGCGTTTCAAAGCCGGTTCCACCAGATGCGTCGGCAGGGCAACCTGGGCGTTGGTCAGATTTGTTTGTGCGATTTCCAGCCGCAGCGCCTCCGGCCACTCCGCCGAGAGCGTGGCCAGCGGCGCGAAAACGGTTGAATGTGCGTGCTCCGGCAGAATGGTCGGGTGCGCAGCGGGCGTCATCGGCGGGACCGGTGCAACAGAATTGAACCGGGATGCGCCATTGCGCGGAATCGGGCCGTTGGTTATCGGCGCTGCTGTGGCGTTCGCCGGCATCGGAGTAATGGCGCGGGAAGCAAACGACGGTTGCGGCGTGAGCGGATGAGGAGGAACGGCAGGCCACGAAACCGGCTTACCGGTCCGCGGGGCCGGCGCGGGCGTCGGCGACGGCGCGGTTTTGAGCGGCGCGGTGGTAAAAGTAATTCCCTGGCCACGGCCATCGAACGGCCCGGTGACATCGTTGGCAACCACAAATTTTTTCTGCGTGGAGTGACGCGACAACAGGGCCGGATTGAGCCGCACGAGGATTTCGTTCAGCGGCAGGGTTACCGGCCGGGAATCATTCTCGCCGCCGGAATTCGCGAAAAGGGAGGGCGCAGCCAGGCGCAATTCACCGAAACTGATTTTTACCGAGCCGTTCGCAAGCTGCGAGAGGATTTTTTCAATTGCGATGATCATTGTCGCGCCCGCCGGCGGCGCCTGCATGAGTTTGGCGCGCAAATCCATGGGCAACGCGGCGAGCACCGATTGCAATGGCAGTTCCAACTCATCCGTCTCACGCTGGCTTTCAGCAGGCGTTGACGGCGAAGCAAAGACCGGCTGCGGTTGCGCGGTCACGACGGGGGGAGGCTCCGTGAGCGGGGCGGCAGTGATGGGTCGCGGCAACTCCACCACGTTCACTCCATTCTCATCGAAGCGGTGGAGCAGGCCTCGGAGCAACCCGACAAACTTTGTTTTCATGATTCTTGGTATTACACGCATGTTCCGCTGCCTACCAACCAGATAGGTCTGCCACGAATTTTAGCAGGAAGCGCGCCATCATCTTTTCTTTACTTCGATTCTGACGCGCCGATTTCGATTTTGGGCAACCGGGCGGAAGGATTGTCCCACCGTTGGACTGGTTTGTCTGTTGTTTGTCCACAATGCGGCCTTAAATGATTTTCGCCCGGCGGGAACGGCGATTGCTTCTGCAGGCAACTGATGCTGCTGGCGCATTTTCGCGCTTGTATTTGTGCAGCAACGGCGTTAGCGATTGTGGCCATCGGAATGGAGACAAGGCATAAAATCCTGGTTTTGGACGACGACACGGACTGGCTCAAGGTGAGCAGCGAGATGCTGACGCATCTGCCTAGCAAGCCCGAAATCCGCACCGTCACGTCCGGCGCGCGCGCCCTGGCGCTAATGGAAACCGAGCCTTTCCGGCTGCTGATATGTGATTTGAAGATGCCGCGCATTGACGGACTGCAAGTGCTTGCCATTGTCCGCCGCCGCTTTCCCGAACTGCGCACGGTCGTCTTGAGCGCGCTGGAGGACGAGGAATTCCGTTCGCGCGCTTACGCCTTGGGCGTGGACCTGTTCTGGCTCAAAACCGAGATGCAGCGCAACCTGCAGATGTATCTGGACTGTCTCGAATCGCTGCTGGGGCGCGAAATTGACGGCGGCTTCCGCGGCATTCAAAGCAAAAGCCTCATGGACATCATCCAGATGGAATGCCTCTCACGCAGTTCCACCGTGCTGCGCCTCACCCGCGGCGCGCTCGTGGCCAAATTGTGGATAAAGGATGGTGAATTGATCGACGCCGAGGCGGAGGGGGCGCGTGGCGAAACGGC
>JBEKEJ010000154.1:0-7353 GCA_050013895.1 Verrucomicrobiota bacterium
GCCGATGGCGGTGATGTCAGGATAAAGAAAATAAGCATCATAAATCCCGTTGTAATGCTCCCGCTGGATGTTCAGGTTAAGGCTCACCGATACCGGAGCGGCTGGCACCGGATTTGTCGTGGTGACGCTGACATCATCAAGACCGAGCTCGGTGGGATCGTCCCGGAATCCAAATTCAAGAACCGTGCTGTGACCCGTCGCCGTAACCTGAAACAGGATGTTGGTCCACCCGATGGCAGGCAGATTTGTTTCATCCAGCAGCGTGGTTCCATTCCACGACACCAGAAACTCGTTGGGGGTCAACCCGTCAGGGCTGTCCAGCCAGAACGAGAGATAATAGTTTGTCCCCGGAGCCGTGGATAATGTCTGGTAAATATAGCCGAGTGATCCAACCTCCCCAAATTCCGCGCCATACGCGCCCGAGTGGACATAGTTGGTATCGGCGGTGACATCTCCGCTGCCATCATCCGTCCAGCCGGAAAAATCTCCCGTTTCAAAACCGCCATTCGACACCAGACTGGACAGATTCGCATTGCCGTTTGTGAAGAGGGTGGAGCCGGGATTGTTGTAAAGCTGCAAGACTTGAGCGGCTGAAAGCGGCGTGGAATAAAATTGGATGTCATCCAATTTGCCGTTGAAGCCCTGGCCGTTGTTCAGCCCGATTTGAAGAAACGCGGAACCATTCAACAAATCGGTGGTGGCAAAATCGGACGCGTCCAGCGACCCGTTGATATAAATTCTTTTTTCACCGGTGGTCTGATTGCGGGTGACAACGACATGCACATAGTTGCTCGTGTTGATGGATGCGGCCGAATGCAGGGTGTCCTTCACCGTGCCGCCGCCGGTGACGGTAGCAAAGGCGAGCTTGCTCCCCGTGAGAATCATGGGATTCACATAGTTGGTGTCAAAAGCGTGGTTATAAGCCAGAGCAGACACGATGCCGGCGCCATTAAAGATGCCGTCGTTGGTGTTGTTTCCCGCCACTTGCGTGGTCTTGAGCCAGAGCGAAACGCTGAAGCTTCCGGACAGCGCGGCCATCAAATTGGTGTTGTCAGTGTAATAGTTGCCGCCGCTGAAAGCGAACGGCCCCGAAAAGGCTGCCGCGTAAGCCCCCTGCTTCGAGTCATTGGTGATGACGACTGAGCCGCCGCTGTCAGAATAATATCCGGTAAGCGTGTTGCCGTTTCCGGAGGTGTCGGTGGCTGCGACATTGCCATCGTCAAACGTGTAATGCGCCACCAGCGGGGTGCCGCCCGGAACGCCCGGCGCATGATTGCCAACCGTGAAAGAGGAAATGGCGTATGAATCCAGAAAAGATTGAAACGTCCAGCCGGAGATGGGCTGGGACAAATTATTCGTCGGCGTGGAGGCAATGAAGACGGACGAGGACAAGCTGCTGACGTAATCCACATCGAAACTGTTTGGGCCGTCCGGCAGGATGGCCGGACTGTTCCAGTTGGTTTGCGTCGTGGAAAGAAAATTCTCCTCAAAAAAGCCGGACTGGCTCCCGTTAATCTCCACCTGAATGTCGCCGCTGCCCCATGCTGGCAGTCCCAGCCAGGTGAAAATGGGAGCGTTGGTGAGATTGACCGCCCCCTGCGCCGGGATCAGAATGTTCACATCCGGCATTGAACCGCTGGTGAATCCGGGCGCGCTGACGACAAATGCATAGACGTTCGTTGTTGTGGCATTGGTAACGGTAATGGTCCAGTTTCCGTTGGTGATCTCTTGAATAAAAGAATGGTAATCCGAGAAATCGGCATGACCGGAACCGGAGAAACCGGAAATGCCGGCCGCACTCAGTTGGAATCCCTCCGTGACAGCGCCGCTTGGCGATGAAATCACATAGCCACCCAATGGCGCCGCGGGCGGGGTTGAATTTGTTATCACATCCCACACCAGGATTTGATAATTCGTATAGGCATACTGATTATCAATCTCGTGGGCCATTTCCATGATCACCGCCAACCCGGCCCGGGCGGGCGGCACGGCCAGAAGGCACGCGGCGAGTGAAAGCAGGCCAAGGTGGCGCAGCCGGTTTGACGAAAAGCGAATCATGGTTTTCATGGCATTAGCAGTTTCAATTGGTTCACACTTTTGCGATTTCCCGCCTTGGGCGCTTCCAACGACCTCTGTTTCCTAGAAGCGCTTAATACTAATAATTTGTATTCTGTAACCTTATTTGATTGAAATGGCAAGAAAAAAATCAAGCCGCCCTCGTTTTTATTTTTTCAAAAATCACGCTTCTGATTTGGGATGGGCGAAGCCGGCCACGGTTCGCGCCGTGAAACTGGGCAAATCAAGCTGCCCAGCGGCGCTGCGTCACTCAGGCTGACGGAATATCACCAATTTGATATGGTTCACTGCTGTCGCGCCGCCGGTCCACGAGACGGGATTGGCTTTATCCCGAATTCTGAAATTGGTAGGGACGGCGCGTCCACCCTCCGTAGCAGCACTGCGGAGGGTGGAGAGGACGGGCGGGCGGAGACAGCGCAGCGCGCTGTCCCTACCACCATCTACACGCGCCCGACTTCGGAGTTCAGGTTCATTGTTCCCATTTGAGACGGGGGATAAGATGAGCATGATGATTCGGGCAGCGGTCGTTGGTTTTCGCCGCCGCTTTGTTGCTTTTCAACCCGGTTGCCCGGTTCGTTGCCTGGCCACGATGTCTTTCCGCTCCATTCCTGCAGTCGTCGCATCCGGTCATTCAATTCAGTTGCCGGACGGCTGGAGGAACCGGCGACGGCTCCTGCTGGCCGGTTTCGAATTGTTTGATGAGCGTGGCCACGGTCAGGCCTGCCAGCAAGGCCACCGACAATTTAAACCGGTCGTGAGAATGAAACTGCAATTCGGGCAGCAGGTCGCTGCTGGCGATGCAAAGGAACGTGCCGGCGCAAAATGCCAGAGCACAGCCGAGAAAGGCCGCGTCGGAACCGGCAAAGTAACTCGCGCCGAAATAGAACAGAACCGCGCCGATGGGACTCACCAGCGCAAAAAGTCCGTTCAAAACGTGCCGCGATAACCGCGAACTGCCGCCCGCGGTCATCAAGGTTGAGATGGCCATCGCGTCGAACGGCTTGTGGAGAATCACCACCAGCGCCACCCCCAGGCCAGCCAGCTTGAGATGGTTGTGCGCCCCCGCCTCTACTGCGGCGGCCAGGGCCAGGCCGTCGAGTAGCGAGTGCAACGTCAACCCGAGCGCCGTGCCCACCCAGGAAAGTTGCCGGGCCGATTTGTCCGCCAGGGTATGAGCGTGATGCGAGTGGTCATGCTCATGGCCGGACGGAACGGCAGGTTCGTGGTCGCAATCTTCAGGATCGCCCACCGCTGAGTCGTGGTGGTGAAAATGAAAGAACCGTTGGAGAAAGAACATCACCAGGAACCCGCCCAGCATCCACGCCGCGGTCCGGTCCAGCGAGTGCAATTGTTCGTCGGCATCTGGCAGGAAATGCAGCAACGCGATGCCGAGCATCAGGCCGGCCACGAAACTGATGGCCATTTGCAGACGCGTGTGGGTGGGGTGGATGATCAAAAGCACCCAGCCGCCCGCCAGCGACGCGACCAGCACCAGGGCGCAGTAAATCGCAAGCAACCCGATGGAAGAAGTCATGGCTGGGAGATATCGCTTTTGGAGGTTGAGCACCAGCCGGAAAAATCATCCCTGGGGTTTGGGCCGTACCCAGCCGGCCAGTTTCCGGGCGACGAAGCCGAGCGCGTAAATCGCTCCCAGCAAGACCACGTCGGTCGGGCCAATGGGGCAGTCCCACTGGTAGGCCAACCAAAAGCCAACGAAGGCCGACACGCCGCCGATCAGCGAGGCGAAGAGCGCAAATTGGCGCATGTTTTTGGCAAACAGATGCGCCGTCAGCGCCGGAATCAGCAGGAACCCGAACGCAATCAGTGGACCGACACTCAATACGGCCGTCGAAACGGTCAGGCCGATGAGCAAATACAGCAGCACGTCCCAGAAGAGAACTCTTTTACCGAGCGTCATGGCCATTGCGCGATCGAACGACACCAGCAACAGTTCTTTTTGAAACAGTCCCAGCATCACGAACACGACGCCCAGCGTCGCCGCCGTCAGCGCGAGGTCAGCATTGGAAATAGTGATGATTTCGCCCTTCAGCAAATCGAGCCAGCCGGCTTCGCCGAATCGGTTCTTGGACAGCAGCAAAATGCTCAACGCGGCGGCGACGACGTAAGCCGCGCCAAGCCGTCCTTCGGGATGGCCGCGTCCGCGCCGTTCCATAAAAGCCAGAATGAGAATGGCCGCGAGGGTAAAAACGATTGAACCGGCAAAGGCCAGCGCATGTTCCCGCGCGGGCTGGGCCGCACCAATCCACATGGGAATGGATAGGGCGATGGCGACGCCGGTGGAGGAAATTTGCGGCAGCGCCACGCCCATGAACACGAGCCGTCGCAGCACGAGAAACACGCCGGCGAACGGACAGGCAAAACCAATGAGCACGCCGGTATAGACCGAGTTGCGCAGCAGAAAATCGGGTGAAAGGATTTCTTTGAGCGATTCCATGTCAACCAACCTCCATTTCAAAGATCTGGGCCATGCGCTCGCGCGAAAGCAATTCCGCCGCTGCGCCCAGCAGCAACTTGCCTTGATGCAGCCAGACGACTTGCTGCGCATGCCTGCGGACGAGCGGCAAATCATGCGTGACGAGCAGAATTGTCAATTTCCGTTCCGCATGGATTTGTGAAATGAATTCCAGCAGCGCGTGTGTGGCGGCGGCGTCCACGCCAGCGGTCGGTTCGTCGAGAACCAGCACGTCAGGCCGGGTGGCCAGTGCGCGGGCGATGAGGACGCGTTGCTTTTGTCCGCCGGAAAGTTCGGAAAATTTCTGGCCGGCAAATTCCTCCGCGCCGGTCGCGCGCAAACATTCGCGCACAAAAGTGCGTTCGCCGGGCGGCACGAACCGGCCGGCCCCAATGCGGCCATAAACACCCATGAGCGCGACTCCAAATCCGGTCAGCAAAAAGAGCGGATCGAATTCAATCGCCTGTGGCACGTAGCCGAACACGGCGGGCGCGGCGATTTGAATTTTTCCGGCCAGCGGCGGCTGAAGTCCGAGCAGGGTCTTCAGCAGCGTGGATTTCCCCGAACCGTTCGCGCCGAGAATCGCCGTGAAACTCCCGCGCGGAATCGAAAGTGAAATGCCGGACAACACCGGCTGTCGGCCGTAGCCGATGGCCAGGTTGTCCAGCGTGATCAGTGATTCGCTCATTTCTTCACTGCGTCCACAAGCGAGTGAACGATATAATCCATCATTTCGATGTAGGTGTCCGTGTGCGGCACGCCGCCGGGCATGATGGGCAGTTTCACGAGCGTTGCGCCGGTTTGCTGCGCAATCAGCGCGGGAACTTTTTCCGGGAATTGCGGCTCGCGCACCACAATCGGGACCTGGTCGGCTTTCATCTCGTTGACCAGTTCCTCGATGTGGCGCGGCGTGGGATCAACGCCCGGTTTCAATTCAATCGTGCCGACGTAATTCATGCCAAGCCATGAGGCGAAATACGGCCAGTGTTCGTGATAAGAAACAAACTTCACACCCTTGAGCGGTGCGGCAAGCTGCTGCCACTCGGCGATTTTGGCGTCGAGTTTGACGAGATAAGCGTCGCGGTTGGCGCGGAAGTCGGCTTCATATTCCGGCGCAGTGGCGACGAGGGCTCTGTAGATATTTTGCACCGCCGTTTTCGCCAGCACCGGATCGAGCAGGTAATGCGGATTGCCATAGGGATGCACGTCGCCCGCGGAATGGTCGGTCGAGAGCGGCACTTCCAATGGCGTGATGCCGACGGAGCAATCCACGTAGCCGGGCTTGCCATACTGGATGTGGGGATTTTTGCTCGCCTCGAGCAACGCAGGCAGAAAGGCGTGTTCGCAGTCGAATCCGACCAGCACGACGAGATCGGCGCGGTTTAATCTCGGCACAAAGCTCGGCTTCATCGGAACGCCATGCGTGTCCTCGATTCCCGTCGCCAGGCTGAAAACGTCAACGTGATCACCACCGACTTGCCGCGTGAGGTCGGCCAAATCCGTGAGCGTGGCGACGACGCGAACTTTAGCCGCGTTAACTTGCGCCGCACAAAGCAGCCCGATGAACGTGACGAAAAATAATTTCAATTTCATAATACAATTTCTCCTTTCAAATTTAGCGTTGTTGCCAGCCATGCGAGTGTGCGCCGATGATCCATGCCCATTGCAGGTAGATGGCGTCGTCCGGGTGCAAACCGGACACGGCATTGTGGTCGGTATGGGTGTATTGCAGCCGGAGTTGATTCCAATGGCTCAACGCGAATGTGATAAAAGGCGAGTAGTCAAAGGTTTCGTCACTGTGGTTTTGCGGGCTTTGAACGTAATCGAACAAAAAGCCCGCGCTCCATTGCCGGCTCCATTTGTAATTCACATACGAATACAAACCGAGAGAGCCGACGCGGGTGCTGAATTCGTCCCCGGAAGATACCGGCGGACTGTTCGTCAGCAGACTGCTGTCCGGATCGGCGAGATAACGGTTATCACTGTAAAGCACTTCCGTTCCCCAGGTGAAACTGCGGAATTGATTATTTCGTAGCGGCACGTAGCTCAACTTGAAGTCCAAGCCCACGAGACGGCGTTCGCGCTCGGTCAGGGGAATGCCACCCGAACCGGTGAACGCGTCGAAACCGCCGCGGTCCTGTTCCTTCGGATTCCACAAGCCGGAAACGCCAGCTTCAACCTGCCAGTTTGGGGACAAATCCCAATAGCTCGAAAGCCGACCCCAGAAATTCAATCCGTCGAACGCGCGGAAGGTTCCGGGATGGTCCGGGTTCGGGCTGTCACCGCCAAAATGGTCGCCGACACCGGCGGTCAGGCTGACGTAATGCGGAACCGGCAAAAGCCAGTTCAACTGCAGGCCGTCGGATTGCGATTCGCCGCCAATGTATTGGTCCAAAACCAGCGGACGATTCACGAACGGCAATTCGTGGTCGTGAATGTAGCCCAGCCGTCCGAACTCGCCGAAGAAACGCCCCGCCTTCAACTCCAGATTGCCTGGCAACGAGGTCGTTTGCAGCGCGGCTTCTTCGACGCCCATCGCCGCTTCGCCGGTGGCAGCATCGGCTGAGGCGTTGATCACCGCGTAGCCTTTGGCGAATGGGTCCACCGATGCGGCGATGTTCAATTCAATTGAACGCTGCCACACGTCGAAACCGCCCGGACGGTCACTGCCGATTTCATCCGAACCTTTGCTTCGATACGAGAAGACCGTTTCGCCCACAAGACCGATGGCGGGATTGAATTCTCCCGGATGCGTTTTCTTCTGCGCTTCGACGACCCCTTCTACTTTGTCGTTCAACTCCTTG
>JBEKEJ010000155.1:0-7303 GCA_050013895.1 Verrucomicrobiota bacterium
GACTCTACAGCAAAACAGGACACCCCGGTTCATCGGGCGTGTTGGAGAATTTGGTTCAGCAAACCCCTGACGGGCGACGAGGAATTGGTGACTTGGTTTAGCAGGCCGCTGCCGAGGGATTTTACCGTCAAGCCGACCAGCGCGGTTGTCTTAATTTGCCTCTTCGGATCGCCCAGCGTGCCGGTCATCGTCAAAAACTGCGGCAACGGGACGTAGGTTGCGCCTGCCGAATTATTGCCAGAGACAAGATTGAGTTGTTTGGCTATGGGCTGGCTGACGGAAATGGTGATGGGAATGTTGATGGTGGAATTGGTCAGGATGGGCGCCAGAATGACGTTGCCTTGGGCGTCGGCTTCAAAGGCGGCGCATTGCACGGTGGCTAGTTGCAAATCAATTCGTCCCGCGCCCGCCCGGCCTTGCACCGCAATCACTTCGATCGGTGACTGTTGCAACTCGTTCATCAATCCGCCGCCTTGCCCCGTCACCTGGCCGAGGAGCGAGGTGATGGCGCTTTCGGGGCTGCGCACCAACTCCGGAATGGCCGCAATGATGTTGATCAGCGATTTTAGGATTGGACTGCGGACGTTGATCACGGACAGATTCAGATTGGTTGCGCTGATGTTAAACTGGCCAGTCAGATTTTTCTGCAAATTCGCGCCGGTCGTGCGCGCGCCGCTGATTTGAGCGTGTGCCGTCAAGGTTCCCGCCAATTCACCTTTGCGATCAGGCGCAAACGTATCCACCAGCGGCGCGAACGGGACTTGATCGGCGTCAAAGGCGAGGTTGTATTTGTAGCCGGGCACATCGAGGCCCAGATCCACCGTGGCGTTCACCGGCGCGCCATTGAGCACGAGCCGGAATGGTTTCAGCGTCACATGGCCGCCGTCCACTTTCACCGTCGTCTGAAAATTGGTGATGACGACTTCACGCAGGTATAGCTGTCCGATGTCTGCGGCCACGGTGAAATTTTGCAGTGGCAACTTGACCGCCGCCGGTTCCTGATTGGCGGCGGAAGCCGGCCCGGTTTGCGGCGCGGCCGCGGGCGGCGTTGTTCCGCCGGCATTTGTGCCGCCGGTGAACAAATCGTAGTAACTGGTCAGGTCAAGCGAATCGGACAGCAGCTTGAGGTCCCCTTGGACGGCATTGGTTTGGGAAAAATCAACGTGCCCCTGCAATTGGACCCGGTTTTGCGCGCGGGCGGTGGGCGTGAGTCCGATTTGAAACTGGCGGATGTCCGCCGACTGGTTTTTCAGGGTGGTGTCAATTTGCAGCCCGGCGGCCAGCGGCGTCGCGGGAAGTTGCCGTTGCGAATCGTTGACGACGAGATTGGTGACCTGCAAATCGGCCTGGATGGCGGAACTCTGGTCCGGCGCGTATTGGACGGAGGCGTTGCCGTTGACGGCAACCGAAACCAGTTTCTTGTCGGCCAGCAGCGGTTCGAGGAACGGGCGCAAGCCGTTCTGATTAAAACCTGACAGGTTGGCGGCCAATCGAAACGTATTGTGCATGGGGTCATACAAGCCACTGAGGTTAAAATTCCCTCCAGTGTTTCCGTTTTGAGTCAGGGCGCCGGTGAGCTTTTTGATTTCGATCTGCTCCGGTGTCCGGCTCACATCCACGTCCATTGTGCTCCCAAAGTTGCGAAACTCGGTGTTGCCAATCCGCCCGACAAGATCGGCAAGCACAAGCCGGCCGGTGACGGTTTGCGCACCTTTTCTTTGTGTGGCGCGTCCCGTCAATTCGGCGGTGCCCGACGAAACGTTTGAACCGGGCTGGAGAAACGCACGGCCCAATCCGGCCAGTGAAGCCTGCAACGCAACCTGCGCATCCGCGCTTGCGTCCGTCAGGTCATATGCGCCGGAACCCGAAACCGTGAGCAAAGGTTGATTTTGCCCGGTGATTTGCAACCGGTATTCGCTCAAGTTGAACTGCTTGAAATCCACCGCCCGGCCCTGTGCCTGCAAATCCACCGTTGCTTGGAACGTCTGATTGCTGCCGAGCCGGACCGCGAGGTTGTTGATTCGTGAGTTCAAGTCGAACCCAAGCTGTTTGCCGCCTTGTTGCGATGCCAGGTTCATTTTCAGGTTCACGTTGCCGGCCGGAGCGGCATCGCCGACGAATGGCCGCCAGTCTGCCAGGCTCAAATTCGTTACGTCCAGGTCGAGCGCGGAATCGCCGACGGCGTTTGCGCCATTGCCCCAGGCTAGGTTCATGGGCTGGGACAGGTGCGCGGCCAGCAGGGGATTGCCGTTCTGCGTGCCGGTCAGGGTCAGTTTGCGCAGCAGCGCCGTCCGCGCCGCGTTGTCCACCGTGACATCGTAATCCGCGCTCAAATCCAGTGTCGGCGTCGTCTGCCCCGCCCGCGTCAACCGGACGCTGCCGGCGTTGAACCGGCCGGTCGCGGCGACAGCCGCGCCGGATTTCGTCAATACAATTTCGCTCGTGGAATTGATGGTCGTCGGGCCGAAATCAATTCCGCTGGCGGCTCCGGCCAGATTCAACAGCCGCCGGTCAATGCCCGCCAATTTCACCTGCAACCGGCCCTCCATTTTCTCGAGGTTCAGCGGACCGCTGGCGGCCAGTTCGCCCAGCGATTCGCCTCCTTTTTGAAAATGCAGCGATGCCTGCTTGATTTCCGCCGGCGTCACGTCGCAATCCAGCGCCGCGCTGAAGGCCGAGAAACCGTCGAACACGCCGTCGGCGCTCGATACGTCCAGCCGGGTTTCGCCGCTGATGGCGGCGGGCTTCAAGTCCGGGGCCAGCGCGAATTTCAGGGTGCCGTTGATGCGCGCTGCCAGGGAGCCGCCGGCGCCGGTGGGCGGATTTTTTTCCACACGAAGAGCGGCGTCCAATTGAAGTTCCGCCGTCTGCCCGTTTTTCACGTTGGTCAGGGTGACGTTCACATTCGTCAGTTCCAGAAGATCGCGATGACCGTTCGTGTAATTTTCCACTTTTAGAAAACACGCGTGGCTCAAGGTGAATTTGCGCAAATCAATTTGTGGCGGCTTGGCGGGTCCGGCTGGCGCTGGCGCCGGCGCTTTGGTCGCGGATGGTTTTCCCCTTAACGCCTTCAACAGTGGATCGAGGTTGCTGCTGCCGTCCGGGTTCTCGACCAGTTCGATGGTCGGCGATACAAGCGCGATTTCGTCCACGTGCATGTCACCGCGCAGGATGTCCCAAAGATGATAACGAACACGGATTTCCGGCGCGGTAACCACCGGTTCTTGGCCTTTCGCCTGCACTTTCAGGTCGCGCAATGCAATTTCGCTGAAAGGATGAATTGTGGTATCGCCCACGGTCACGTCCGCTTGAATCGCCCGGCTGAGGCGCGGAAGGATTACGCCTTTGAGGAAGGCGGAACTCGTCACGAGGAAGCCGGCTGCGACAATCAAAACAATCAGAATGCCGGCCACGCCAATCAGAATATGCCAGCCGCGCCGCCTTTTACGCGGTGGTGTGGTAACCGTTGTATTCGCCATAAGACATCAAATTCAAATGGTCCATCATTTATGCCGGTGCTGGTCGGTGTTGCCCGACCACCTCTTTCCGGGAGAGAAGCGTCCCTTTCATGGACACCATTTCGAGCCGGAACATTCAATCCGAATCTCAGCAGAGTCGCATCGCCAATAGGGGATTCCCATCGAAAAAATGCCGGCATCCACAATTTCGTCTTCCGATTGGCCGCCACCTCAATATAATATGAATCAACCGTGATTGACACCGACGCAAAACTTGCCGCGCTGCTGCCCGCCATCAAATCCGCCAACTGGCTGGCGCTCGACACCGAAGCCGACAGTCTCCACGCCTATCCCGAAAAGGTCTGCCTGATTCAGATCACGACGGTTGCCGGCGACGAACTGATTGATCCGCTGGGTAAAATGAATCTGGACCCGCTGCTCGACGCCCTTAACGCGCACGAGCTTATCATGCACGGCGCGGATTACGATTTGCGTTTGCTGCACAAGCATCATGAATTCGTGCCGTCGGCGATTTTCGACACCATGCTCGCGGCGCGGCTCCTCGGCGAACGGCAATTCGGCCTGGGTTCCCTCGTTGAAAAGTTGCTCGGCGCAAAACTGGACAAAGGTCCGCAAAAGGCCGACTGGGCGCGCCGCCCGCTCACGGAGCGAATGGCCATCTACGCGCGCAACGACACGCATTATTTGAAACCGCTGGCCGACCGGCTGCGGCTTGAACTCCAGCAAAAAGGGCGCCTGGCCTGGCATCAGGAATCCTGTGCGCGGTTGATTGTGGAGACTTCGCGGCCGCCGGTGGTGGAAGTGGATTCCGTCTGGCGCGTCAAAGGCAGCTCCCGGCTGGGCCGACCCGCGCTGGCGGTGTTGCGCGAGCTTTGGCGATGGCGTGAGCGCGAAGCCGTGGCCGCGAACCGTCCGCCGTTCTTCATTCTCACGCACGAAAAACTGGTGGCCATCGCCGCCGCCGCCGCCACGCGCAGGCCGGTGGAGCCGTTCCTGCCGCCCCGCCTCGCGGCATCGCCGCGCCGCCGCGATGCTTTGGCCAACGCCATCAAAACCGGCTTCCAGCTTTCCGCGGACCGGCATCCGGAATTTTTGCGGCCCAAAGGCCATCGCCCGACCGAGGCGGAGATGCGCCGTTACCGCGAACTGGAAAAACGCCGCAACGCCCGCGCGCACAAGCTGGCCATTGATCCCACGCTCATCGCCAGCCGCGCCACGCTCGGTGAACTCGCCCGCGACTGGGACCAACATGCGCCGGAGCTGATGAACTGGCAGCGCCAACTGCTGCTGTAGCGGCGGACGTCAGTCCGCTCAAATTTTGTCAGAATCAGCCGGCTTAAGTCGTTTCCTGCCACCAACGGGACGCGCGCCGGTTATTGGGGACTGGCAGCGGGAATTATTGCGATCACAGAAGTCGAAGCAGCAAAACTCATTAGTCGCAGTTTGTCAAGTTTGTCTGGTGTGAAAGGTTTCTGATATTGTTCTTGCATTCCGGCATCAGGTGGCGATAATGTTGGCAACTTCAGATTGGAAGCCATGAAAGCGCGCGTTCTGCTACTGGCGGTGGTTTCGCTTGTTTTCCATTCCATTCACGTCCCGGCGGAGGCGACGCATTATGTGGACTTGAACTGCACCAACCCGGTCCCGCCTTACATAAGCTGGCCGACGGCGGCGACGAACATTCAGGACGCCGTTTCTCTTGCTGGCGGCGGCGACACGATTCTCGTCACGAATGGTATTTATCAATATGGCGGCGCGGTGAATTCCGGATCAAACCGTGTTTATGTGCTCTTCAACAACGTTACCGTGCAAAGCGTCAACGGACCGGCGGTGACGGTGATCAAGGGTGCGTGGGATGCCAACACAAACGGCCCGAATGCGGTTCGCTGTGTTTATCTGACTGGCGGCTCAGTCTTGTCGGGCTTCACGTTGACAAACGGCGCGACGCAAAATTCACCGGGCGGCGGCGGCGGCGGAGTTTATTGTTCGACCACAAATTGTCTGATAACGAACTGCATAATCACCGGCAATGCTGCTTATCAAAGAGGTGGCGGAACTTACTTAGGCACGGTGGTGAACTGCGTTTTGAGGGGAAATTCAGCGACTTTGGCTGGGGCTTCTTCATCTGGTGGTGGAGCTTATGGCAGTGTTATGACGGGTTCCATACTTACTGGCAACACAACCAGCTATGAAGGCGGCGGGGCAGATAATAGCACCCTGTTTAATTGTCTCATTTGCAGCAACTCCGTGCCGGGTTATAATAGTGGCGGTGGAGCAGCCGGTGGCACACTAATCAACTGCACTGTAGTGGGCAACTCGGCGTATTATGGCGGCGGTGTCTTTGGCGGGGTGTTGAAAGACTCCATCATCTACGATAATCAGGATTCTGTGTCTGGGTATTGGGCTTCAAATTACTTTGGAGGTGTTTTCACCAACTGCGCCACATTCCCGGCCCCGGGTTCCAGTTCCGGCATGAATAACATCACCAACGCTCCGGCTTTTGTAAACCCGGCCGGCGGCGACTTCCATCTGCAACCCTGGTCTCCTTGCATCAACGCGGGAAATAATTCTTTCAACACCAGCAGCACCGATTTGGACGGCAACCCGCGCATCGTCGGCGGCACGGTGGACATCGGTGCGTATGAATATCAGGCCAAACTTTATGTGAATGTGAACAATACGAATCCCGTGTCGCCGTTCACCGATTGGAGCATCGCGGCAACCAACATTCAAGATGCCATTGATGTTGCCCGTTCTGGCGACCAAATCATTGTGACAAACGGAGTTTATCAAAACGGCGGGCGCGCAATCTTTAATTCGATGACCAATCGCGTGGCGTTGGACAAGCCCGTCACGGTGCAGAGCATCAATGGCCCGGCTGTGACGGTGATTCAGGTCTATACAATAAACTCCAGCAGTGGCGCCATGCGTTGTGCTTACTTGACAAATGGGGCGGTGTTGGCCGGTTTCACCCTGACGAATGGCTCGACACGCTTTTCGGGAGATTCCATCAAGGAACAAAGCGGAGGCGGAGTTTGGTGTGAATCCGCCGGGGCAACCGTGTCCAATTGTGTCATAGCGGGCAATATCGCTTTTTATGGTGGTGCGGGAGCCTATGGCGGGACATTTGTTGATTGTGTGCTTTCTAACAATTTTGCCTGGGGAGAATTCGCGACAGGCTATGGCGGGGCTGCGATGTCCAATATTCTCAATGGCTGCACAATCATTCAAAATCGCGCACACCAGGCTGGTGGCGGAACGTACGAGAGCACGCTCAACAACTGCATTGTTGTTTCAAATTCTGCTCCTCGTGGCGGCGGAGTTTATGGAGGGATGCTGAATAACTGTGCAATCATCAACAATATAGCCGCCAACGCTGGAGGAGGCTCTTACGCCGGCGTGATGAACAACTGTGTCTTGGCGGGCAACGTCGTTCTCTACAATTCCGGCGGCGGGGCAAGCAGCGGGGTGCTGAATAATTGCATCGCCTATTATAACAGCAGCCCGGACGGGATAAACTGCTCCGACTGCACGCTGAACTATTGTTGCACGACGCCGTTTCCCGGCACCGGCTCGGGCAATTTCACAAATGAACCGGACTTCTTGAATTTCGCGAACAGCGATTTTCACCTGCAACCAGGCTCCTTTTGCATCAATGCCGGAAACAATTCCTACGCCACCAATGCAACCGACCTCGACGGCAATCCGCGGATCGTCGGTTCCTATGTGGATGTGGGGGCTTACGAGTATCAGGCATCGGCACCGATACCGCTGGCCGTGGGCATCCAGGTTCCTTACACCAAAATTACGACCGGTTATCCGCT
>JBEKEJ010000156.1:0-7296 GCA_050013895.1 Verrucomicrobiota bacterium
GCTGCGACGCGCAGATTCAGTATCTTTTCACGGCGCCCATCACCTTCAGCGGTTCCGGCAGACTTGCCACTGGGGAGCGAGTTTGTGTTATGACCGAGACCACCGATCCGCGGTCAGCGGTTGTGAGTTTTCTGCCAGTCCGCTATGATGAGTTGCATGACAGTCTTGTTCCCCCGGACATACGCGACACACCTCGGTACAAGAAATATATGCTGTCGGTGAAGACAGGATACTTTTATGAGCATTTCAAACTTATTGAGGATGTGGCCTAACACCGCGCTAGAGCCAACGCCGATTGCGCCTTGAGCTTACGAATGGTTTGGGTTATACAACGGCTATAGAGCTTGCGGAGCCGCTCGCCCGTCGGCGTGGCTCAGCTTTGGATCGTTACAGGCGTCCCGTGCATAAACGTCCTCTGCCATTCCTGCTTTTGGTGCTGTGCGCGACATGTGCACTTGCAGACCTTGAGTTGAGTGTGGACACAGAATATCCGTGATGCATTGAACTGAGGATACCACTGAAGGAGGACTCTGATTTCAAGCTGCGCACATCTTTTGGTGATGGCGAGTTATTCTCGGCTACAGGTCTCGTTGGTCATATCACCGGGGTGAACGCCAAGCCAGGGTCGTTAGACTCCATCCGTATCGTACTTTCCTCAACGCACAAAACTTGGCATCCCTGCTGCTCGCCGGAGCATTTTTCAATTCGCCTTCTGGAATTTTTGCAGTTGTTCAAACAGGTCGCGCAATTGGTCGCCGTCCTTGCCTTGCATTGACGGCATTTGCGCCGCAGTTTCCGCCACCAAAAGCGCGTCGGAAATCCGCTTCTGTTTCAGAAGGAAATTCACATACCGGAACACTGCCTCGGGCGAATCCGGGCATAACGCCCATGCCTGACGAAAGGCAAAATCCGCCTCCCCGCTCATGCGCTCTTTTTCTGCCACGTCAGCCGCGTGGTCCGTGCGCCAGGCATAAAGCCCGCCAAGGGAGCTGCGCAATTTGGAAAAGGTTCTGTGCGCATAGGCGTTTTGAACGAAGCGCGAGTCGCCGGTGAAACCGCTGAAATTCTGTTTTCCAAAGGCCTTTTTGGCAAACGCAGCCACCTGCTCAACCGGCGTGTCATCGTTCAGCCAGCCGCCGATCATTGGCCGGACAAGGCTCCGCCAATAATTGTGGTCCTGCTCGACGATTGCGACGGACAATTCCGGCAACGGCTGACGGTTGATTTTCATGATCAAGCCATGTGGTTCCAGATGGGGATACATCCAGTCGAATGGGAAACTTTCCTCGATGTAAAACCGGCGATCGGGATTTTTGTCCAGGATGAGTTTGACCATCAGGCCATTGATGCTCACGACGGCGATCTGGCCGCTGACCTGCAACTTACCGTTTGCATCCGGTTTGAAGTCCTCACCCGGTTTGAGCTGGTGATTTTGAAGCCGTTTTTGCGCGTCTTCCGTGTAATCCTGAAAACATTTCTGTAAATCTTCATCGGTTGGCATGTAAATTTTCCCGCCGTACATTTTCCGCAAATATTCAAGATACGTTCCGTCGGCCAAGGCATTCTGCGTCAGAGTGTAGAATGGATCCCCGTCGATCTGTGATTTGCTGAATGCCGTGGGCAATCCCCGCCCCGGATCGGTGCCACCGAAATAAATGCTGCCGGGCGGAATCGAGCTGGTGATGTCATCAACCACCATTTGGGTGTATTTCGGCTCGCAGTTGACGACGATGCCGTAAGCCAGACAAATTTCGAGCACCGGAGACCAATAACTGGTGCGGAGATGGACATCCTCCGAAACACCCTGGACTCGCTCATACTGCGGATGCCTTTGCTTAAAACTTTCGAACATGTTCGTCACCGTCTGCCAATCGCCCCTGGTGGCTGCGTCGAAGAAGCGCTGAAACTCCGGTGTAATTTTTTCGCCCGCTGCCGCCGCCAAAGTCTGCGATTGTTTCTCTTTCGCCACCGAAAATGCTTCGAGGCGCGCAATTTGTTGTTCGCGCAGCGATTGGGATTCATTGGCGCCGCGGCCCGCGGAGTTCGTCTCGCTCCCGCCAAGACCAATGGCGATTCCCGCAACCACAGCCAGAATGGTCATTGCCGTTGCTGACCGCAGCCGCCGATTTCGGGATGCATCCACGATGGCGGCAACCCTGCCTTCCAACTGTGAGGAGCGGGCCATCGCAATCGCCGCCACCTGCGGCACGCACCGGAATCTTCCGGCGATTTCCACCAGATGTCCCGCGTAATCCGAGGCCTTGCAGCCGGCGTTCAAAACCAGATCGTCGCACGCGCGCTCCCGCTCAACGCACATCCGCCGCGCCGCCAGCCAGGCCAGCGGATTGAACCAGTAAAACGCGCAGACAATTTTTGCCGCAAATTGCGTCAAACAATCCCAGCGTTTTACGTGCGCCAGTTCATGCAGCAAAACAATCCGTCGCCGTGCCAACGGCCATTGTCCGGCTTCAGCCGGCAGCAAAACCACCGGATGCCACCAGCCCCAGGTCAGAGGCATCACGTTGTCAGTGGATTGCAACAAATTCACTGCCCGTGGCAGACGCAGTGTTTCACAGGCTTTCTTCAGCAGAAGTGTCCAGTCTGCACCGCGCAATGGTTGCGCTTTTCTGGAAAATTCGCGGAGCCGAATATGTCCGACCGTCACGGAAATCAAAACCAGCACAGCGCCGGCAAACCACACGACCAATCCGAACACCACCCAGTTTGTGCTGAAACGGGCGGCGAATTCACGGTTGCTACTGGATGAACCGTGATCTGCGTCGGAAGCTCCTGCCACGGCCGGCGACGTTTGTGGTTTCTGCGCGAAAGCAACTCGCCTGGTGCCGGGCGCAAGTTCCAGCGTGAGTGAAACCTGGTTGCCGGAGTCAAAACCGGTTGCCACCGACCAAAGCGGTTTCTGCCACGACGGCAGCACCAAGGCCAGCAGCGGCAAGCAAGGCAGGCTCGCCACGGCCAATAACCAGATCAAGTGGCGGGTCGCCGCCGAAGAACGTCGCAAAAGTGCGCAGACTCCTCCGGCCAGTGCGAGCACGACGAAGCTTTTGAGCACCATGTCGAGAAACAACGCGGTGAAATGGAAATTCTGAATGCCCTGGAAAAAGGGTTCGATCCACGATTTCATATCAACGGCCCTCCTTTTTTGCTTGTTTGATGATCTGTTTCAGTTTGGTCAATTCCGAATCGGCAAGCCGGGTATCGGCAGTTTCCAGCAAAGCCGCCATGGTTTGTGTCACCGACCCTTGAAAAAAAGTGGAGACAACCCTTTTCAAGGCGGAGCGGCTGGCGGCCACCTTCGAGGCGCGCGGCTGATAAATGTAGCGCGCCCCTTCCTGACGATGCCGCACATGTCCCTTTTCCTCCAAAATCCGCAGCAAGGCGCGGACGGCAGAGTAGCTTGGCGGTTCGGGCAATGCCGCGCGCACCTCGGCCGCCGTGGCGGAATTCCTTGCATGCAGAACGTCCATGATCTGGCGCTCCCGCCGGCTGAGTTGCTGTTCGATATTCATAATGTGCTAGTTTTTTAGCACAAAACCGGAACCCGTCAATAAAAATATGCTAATATTTTAGCATTCAGGACGCCGCCTTCACCGGACGGGCACCGACGACCGCCGCTTTTGCATATGCGCCGGCCAAGTGGGACAAGCCGCTGCAGGCTCCCCAATACGCATTCTTGGTTTAGATGACCCGTGCGGAGCCATCATCAGAATTGAGCGATAATGGCGCCGAGCCCTGCCGCTGGCAGCCAGCTTAAGAAGCGCTGGTTTTCAAAAGGGGTTTTCTCGAAAAGGCGGCTCCGTTCATGAGTAATTGAGAGCGGAATTGAGAGCAATTTATGGCTATTCGCACTGCGTGGAACATGCGAACGGACCGTTCCAGGGGTGAGCTTGGTTGAATTCGGGCAGGCTGCCGGAAAAAAACGACGGGCATCCTGAGCTATTCCAGCGGGTGGGATTGGTTCAGTTGCTCCGGTTGCGGAGGGTCAACAACAGGTTTTCGAGCCGGGGTGCAGCCGGTGGGGCGAGAAAAGCAGCCAGGCAGGCACGGATCGGCACGCCGTCAGCCCGGCGCTTGATATAGTCCTCGGTGCGCCTGGCATATTCCGCCATAAGCGATTTCAACTCGATGGCCTTGGTTGGTTCCGCGCGCTTTGGTCTGTTCACCTTCACACATCACGATACGACGATAACCGCAGACCGCAAACTAAAGTTATTCACATCATGATAATCCTTAATACTGTGTTGCCCCTTGGCTTTGGCCTTTTACGTGCTCGCGGAGGCAGTGTTATTAACCGGCTCACATGGTGTGCGTCAGGACTTTCCATCCCTTCCAGCATCCGCTTACAGCCTCGTTCGTTATGCGCCTGTCATGGCAGCGATAGGCGACATAACAGCGTATAACAAATATCATCCCGCGCTAGCTACACGACCTTCCAGGTGCGCCGAACAAATCAAATGGCCATCCGAAATCGAACCTCATGTAATTCATTTCCGTCCGTCGTCCGTTCTGTTTTTGTGGCCCCATCAAGGGCGAACCCCATTGTTTCATAAAAACCTTGCGCACCGGCATTCGAGGCCAAACCCCAAAGTGTCAGAACCTTGTAGCCTCGTCCGCGAGCCTCCGCCAGGATGCGTTTGCAAAGCGCCCGGCCTGCTCCCTTGCGCCAATGCTCTGGAAGAATATAGAGAGCCGCAATTTCGGCGACCTGTGATGGATGGGCGTCGGTGTCCCGTGAAGGAATGAGATCACAAAATCCCACAATACGGCCATCATCCTCGGCAACAAAAACCTGCCCACGCTTTTGGGTAAGCCGTTCCTGCCAGAAAACCGTGCGCCGCTCCGCGTTGAGCGCATCCAAAACCGCATCGGGCATCTGGCCGCGATAGGCCACCCGCCAGGTCTCAACGTGAATGTGTGCAATGCAGGGCGCCTCGGCGGCTGTGGCGGTGCGAATCAGCATGACGAGCGAAGGTGCGGCAGCGACTTATTCATTTATCCCTTTTTAAAAGAAATTCCGCCAGGGCTTCGAGGGCGACGGCGCGGCCTTTGAAGATTTTGAGCGCGGCAAAGGCTTTGGCCGTCAGGCGCTCCGCGATTTTCCGCGATTTTTCCAGGCCCACAATCGCCGGGTAGGTCGCCTTTTGCGCCTGCGTGTCCTTGCCCGCCGTTTTGCCGAGCTGCTCGCTGGTCTGCGTGACGTCCAGGATATCGTCAATCACCTGGAACGCGAGGCCGACATGATGGCCGAAATCTGTGAGCGCGCAGAGTTGCGCGGGCGTGCAATTGGCGCTCATGCCGCCCAGCCGCACGGAACAGCAAAGCAGGGCGGAGGTTTTGCGCTCGTGGATGTAGCGCAGTTCGCTGGCGGAAAGTTTTTTTCCTTCGCCTTCCAGATCCGCCACCTGCCCGGCCACGAGTTGCAGCGAGCCGGAGGCTTTCGCAATTTCCAGAATCAAATCGCGGTGCGGATAACGCGGCCATGCCCTGGATTGCGTGGCAATCTCAAACGCCTGTGTCAACAGCGCGTCGCCCGCCAGCACGGCGATGCCGTCGCCGAACACCTTGTGGTTGGTCGGCTTGCCGCGGCGGAAATCGTCGTTGTCCATGGCCGGCAAATCGTCATGGATGAGCGAATAGGTGTGGATGCACTCGATGGCGCACGCGAGCGGCAGGGCGTCCGCCTCCCTGCCGCCACAGGCCTGCGTGGCAGCGAGGCAGAGCGCGGGGCGCATCCGCTTGCCGCCGGCGAAAAGCGAGTAACGCATCGCCTGGTGGATGGTGGCGGGCCTGGTTTTTTCGGACGGCAGGAATTTGTCGAGCGCGCGATTGACGGCCTCGGTGCGCGTGGCGAGAAAGTTCTGTAAATCAAAACTGTTTGGGGCGCCGGCTAACTGTTTTTTTACTTTCGACATGCCGGAGTTTTAAGGAAAAAAAACGGCTGGGGCAAGCAACGGGTTTTCGTGGATTGTTTGAACCCCTTCAACGCACAGTAGCGGCGGCCGGCAGACCGCCGCATTTGTTCGGCAATTTTTGAGCGTGCGACTTTCTGCCGAAAGTCGCTGTGCTTTTCATCGTCCAATCATGGGCATGATGTGTTCGGGATACCGCGTTCCGGCGGCGACACCCATGGGTGCGGCTTCGGCAATTTGCGCCAGATCTTCCCGGGTCAGTCTGATCTCCACCGCCGCGACGTTTTCTTCGACATATTTCCTTTGCTTGGTGCCGGGGATGGGGACGATGTCATCGCCTTGCGCGAGCACCCAGGCCAGCGCGAGCTGCGACGACGTGCAATGTTTTTGCGCCGCCAGTTCCTCGATGCGTTTAAGGAGGCCGAGATTGCGTTGCAAGTTTTCGCCCTGGAAACGCGGCGAATTACGACGCCAATCGTTGGCGGGCAGGTCTTCAAATTTCTGGAATCGTCCGGTGAGAAATCCGCGGCCCAAAGGGCTGTAGGCAACCAGCCCGATTCCCAGCTCCCGGCACACGGGCAGAATCCCGTCTTCGGGATCGCGCGTCCAGAGGGAGTACTCGCTCTGCAACGCGGTGATGGGATGAACGGTGTGCGCACGGCGGATCGTTTGGGCGCCGGCCTCGGACAAACCGAGGTAACGAACTTTGCCTTCCTTCACCAATTGCGCCATCGCGCCGACGGTTTCCTCGATGGGCGTGTCCGGGTCCACACGATGCTGGTAATACAAATCAATCGTGTCCATCTTCAACCGGCGCAGGCTGCCTTCGCAGGAGGAGCGGACGTATTCGGGTTTTCCGTTGACGCCGCGGAAGCTGAGAGTTTTCTGATCGCGCACGAGGCCGAATTTGGTGGCCAAAATCACCTTGCTCCGCCGGCCTTGCAGGGCGCGGCCAACGAGTTCCTCGTTGAGGAACGGCCCATACATGTCCGCGGTGTCGAGGAGCGTCACGCCCAAATCCAGCGCGCGGTGGATGGTGGCAATGGATTCCCGGTCATCGCGAGCCCCGTAGAATTCGGACATACCCATGCAGCCCAATCCCAGGGTCGAAACCACCAGTCCCTGTCTTCCCAATTTGCGCGTTTTCATCGTATGCTCCGTTTCTCCTGATTTGACGTTGAAATGACGTCGAATTGACCTTTGCCAGCGGTTGAATTTTCTTATTGCCTGCCAAGGCGGTGACGATTAGCATCTCCAACTCTGTTTGTCAAAACGAATTGTGAACGCTGAACTCTGCAAGAAGGCCGCCGAAAAGGTTGGCAATCCGAACGTCCTCGTCAACCTCATCTCGCGGCGCGTGCGCCAGCTC
>JBEKEJ010000157.1:0-7290 GCA_050013895.1 Verrucomicrobiota bacterium
AGTTGCGGCCGGCGGCCGAAAGGAGAATGTGGAGTAGGAGATATGCCGGACATGGCCAGTTACACGCGTTGGATTCAGGTGCTTCTCGGCGAGGCGGGCAAATATTTTTTCCTGCTGTTGTTTTCGGTTCTGGCCATCAGGCTTTGGCGGAGGCTATTCACTGTCGCCGGCGGAAAACCGGTGAATCTCCTGCTGGCCGGCGCCGCCACCATCCTGGCCGCGGGCGTGGGATATTTTTCCGTCCGTCACAGTTTGAGCCTGCTCTATTCCGGCTACGGCGAACGGGCATTTGACGCTGGAAATCTTCCGGCGGCGTATTCGCTTTTTCAAAAGTCCTCGGGCTATTGGTCCAGCGCAGATGCCGTGGGAAAACAAGGGGTGTGCCTGCTGCTGTCCGGCAGGAGCGACGAGGGAATCCAGCGGCTGGCCGGGGCAAACGCCCTGCGCCATGGCCGCCTCACGCCGTTCGAGGAGTTTTACGAAGGACTGTATTATTTTTTTCAGGAACAGCCCGACCGGGCGGTTCCGCTGCTGGAGAGGGCGTCGGTGGATCCAACCTACGAGTGGAGCGTGGTCAAGCTGCTCGCCGTCATTGCGCTCGACCGGAACCAGGTGGCGGATGCCCGGCGGCTGATGGCGCCCTTCCTCCAGGCGAAGGTGGCCGACACGGATTGCGATCACGCGTATGTGGTGGCGGCGCTGGATCTGGTTGACGGAAAAAGGGCCGAAGCCGCGGCGCTCCTGGACAGGTTTCCGCCGGAAAAACTTTCGGTGTTTTGGAGGCCCAGATTCGAAAAACTCCGGGTCCAAGTCCAGAATCAAACGCCATGACCCGGAAAATCATCTCCTTCATCCTGCATTGCCGGCTGGAAAATGTCATGGCTGCCGGGGTTTCTCTTTCGCTGTTGGCGCTGTTTCTCGCCACGGGGTTCCGCCATTCCTTTCATTTCGGCATGCTTGATTTTCTTTTCATCCTGCTGCCGGTCGGCATTCTGGGTGTCAAGAGCCTCCTGGGCCTGCTTTTATCATCGGAAATTGAAGGCGGCGAAAATCCGGACGCGGTCGGATTTCTGGTCCAATTTTTCCGGCCCTTGCTGAAAATCTTTCGCGATTGGTTTCCCTTTTTGCTGTTGAGCGCCTGTTATTATTCGCTGTACAGCAATTTGATCCTGCAGGTAAACCCGCACAAGGCCGACGCCTTTCTATCGAAAATTGACGCGTTGATCCTTGGGAATCAGGTGTCGTTCCTGCTCGAACCCTGGATCCGGCCCTGGCTGACGGATTTTCTGAACCTGGTCTATTTTTCGCACGTGCTGTTTTTCCCCGGCGTTGCGTTGTATTTCTATCTTAAGAACGAAACCCGGACGTTCCGGCGCATCATGATGGGCTATCTCACCATCATTTTGCTGGGAATCACCAGCTACATCCTGGTTCCCGCCGCCGGTCCGGAAAGTTTTTTTGCCAGCCAATACACGCGGGATCTGCAGGGGCAGACGCTCAGCCGGAGTGTGGCTTACATCATCAGCGTCGGGCGTGTCGCGTATGATTGTTTTCCCTCTTTGCATGTCGGGATTCCCCTGCTTCTGTCCTTTTACCTGCGCGACCACCACAAGAAGGCATTCCTCCCCATGCTGATCTACGTTGCGCTCATGTGTTTCGCCACCCTTTACCTGCGCTACCATTACCTCGTTGACGTCCTCGCCGCGTTTGCCTACGCGCCCGCCGCCTATTTGTTGAACGACCTTCTCCTGCGCCGCTGGCCGGGTGAACGGATTTTGACTACCTCGCCGGAAAGCTGGGACCGTCTCCCCGCCGTTCGGACTCAATCCCATTAAACCCGAATTCCGGAGTTGGGGAGCACACCTGCCCCCGCCTTCGCCGCCGGCTTCGGCGCGGTCGCGTCGAAGCGAAGCGCAGACGGATCGGGTGTTGCTGGACGCGCCTCGCGTCCAGCTTCTTGCGCGCGTGACCGACACCGGAGTTCGGGAAATTTCGATGCGTCCGATGTTTTCCGCGAGGGCGCGGAAAACCGCACCCGGGGCGGGTGCGCTCCCCATCAACTTCGGAGTCCGGGTTAAAACTTGCGGCCGCCGCCGGTTTGATGGGCCATGAACAGTTTCAAGTTGAACTTGAATATTGAATCGCGAAACTCGAAACTCCAGCCATGTCAGCGGCTCAATTTGATGTCAAATACATTGCCTATCTGGCGCGCCTCGCCCTCACGCCCGACGAAGAAGAAAAACTCGCCAGCCAGCTTGGCAACGTCCTCGGTTACATCGGGAAGTTGAATGAGCTCGATGTCGCCGGCGTCGAGCCGACGGCGCATGCCGTTCCGATGGTCAACGTGACGCGGCCCGACGAAATCCGCCCGTCGCTCCCGCACGACGACGCCTTGCGCAACGCGCCCGCCAGGGCCAACGGCTTGTTCATCGTGCCAAAGATTGTGGAATAAATCATAGATTCCGACCGCGATGAAAAGAACTCAACATTCAACATTCAACATCGAACTCCGAATGATTGCTCCGGGGCGTTCCTTGGATGTTGGGCGTTGAACGTTGAATGTTGAATGTTTATGCGGTTAAACCAACTGACCATTTCCGAACTCGCCGCCGAACTCGCCGCACGCAAAATCTCGGCGCGCGAGGCCATGCAATCGTGCCTCGACCAGATCGCCCGCGTGGATGGCAACATTCACGCCTTCATCAGTCATAATTCTGATGATGCGCTCGCCCAGGCCGATGCCGCCGACAAATTGCTGGCCCAGGGCGGCCGCAATGCCGGCCGCCCGCTCCTCGGCGTGCCGGTCGCCATCAAAGACGTCATCGCGGTCAAAAATCAGCCGCTCAACTGCGGCTCGAAAATCCTCGGCCGGTTCGTTTCGCCCTACGACGCCACGGTCATTGAAAAATTGAAGGCGGCCGGCGCCATCGTTTTTGGCCGGTTGAACATGGACGAGTTTGCGATGGGCAGTTCGACGGAGAATTCCGCATTTGGCATCACGCGCAATCCGTGGGACACGACGCGGATTCCGGGCGGTTCATCCGGCGGCTCGGCGGCGGCGGTCGCGGCGGACGAGACGATCGCCGCGCTCGGCTCGGATACGGGCGGCTCGATCCGCCAGCCGGCGGCACTGTGCGGTTGCGTCGGCTTGAAACCGACCTACGGCCGCGTCTCGCGTTACGGCCTCGTCGCGTTCGCGTCGTCGCTCGACCAAATCGGCACGTTCACCAAAAACATCCGTGACGCGGCGACGATGCTCGGTGTGATTGGCGGACCTGATGCGCGCGATTCGACGAGCGTGCCGCAACCCGTTCCGGATTATGCCGCGGATTTGACCGGCGAGATCAAAGGTTTGAAACTGGGTTTGCCGAAGGAATACCTGGTCGGCGGCCTCGACGCCGAGGTGAAAGCAGCAATGGACGCGGCGGTGAAGCAGTTTGAAAGGCTGGGCGCGGAGATCGTGGAAATTTCCCTGCCGCACACGGATTACGCCGTGGCGACCTACTACATCATCGCCACCGCGGAAGCCTCGGCCAACCTGGCGCGGTTCGACGGCGTTCGTTACGGCGCGCGGGTGGACGGCGCCGACCCGATAGAGCTGTACGGCCGGACGCGCGGCGCGGGTTTCGGCCCGGAAGTGAAGCGCCGCATCATCCTGGGCACTTACGTTTTGAGCAGCGGTTACTACGACGCATATTATTTGCGCGCGCAGAAGGTCCGCACGCTGATCCGCAACGATTTTTTGCAGGCGTTTGGGAGGGTGGATGCCATCGTCACGCCGACTTCGCCGACGGCGGCCTTTAAGATCGGCGAGAAATCGGACGACCCATTGCAGATGTATCTGAGCGATATCTTTACGATTTCCTGCAACTTGGCGGGCATCGGCGGCGTCAGCCTTCCCTGCGGGTTTACCAAGACCCCGAAACTGCCCTTGGGATTGCAATTGCTGGGCAAGCCGTTCGGCGAGGAAATCATCCTGCGCCTCGGGCACGCTTACGAACAAAGCACGCCCTGGCACCAGGACAAGCCGCCGCTCTGATCCGGAAATAATCAGGCTTGCTTTTCAAGTAACTCGATGGTTACTTATCCAACGCATGGCAAAATCCGCACGATTGAACGACGGCGCGACGGGCCTTCGCCGCGCCGCGGTGCTTAAACAGCGTAACCTGCAAGCGCAGGCGCACGTCCGCCAGGCTACAGCGCGTCTGAAGGCGGCTTCGTCCACGCAGGCGGGGCGGAATCCCGAACGCACGCGCGAACGCATTCTGTCCGCCGCGCTCAAAGAATTCGCGGCCAACGGTCTTGCCGGCGCGCGCGTGGACGTGATTGCGCGGCGCGCGGCCATCAACAAACGAATGCTCTACCATTATTTCGGCGACAAGGAACATTTGTTCCGCGAAGTGTTGCGCCTGAAAATGGCCGAGCGGCAAGGCTGGGCCGAAACGCTGTCGGGCGACCCGGCCGAAAGCCTCACCTTTTGGTTCGAAGCCGCGTGCAAGGACACCGACTGGGTCCGCCTGCTGGAATGGGAGGCGTTGCAGGAGGCCGACCGGAGGTTGATTGACGAAAAAATCCGGCGCGCGGCGACGGCACGCGGCCTGGAGCGCATCCGGCGGCGGCAGGCGCGCGGCCAGATTTCCGCCGGACTCGATCCGTGCCACGTGATGCTGGCCATGCGTTCGCTGACGATGTTTCCGGCGGCGTTTCCGCAATTGACCCTGCTCATCATGGGCCGGCCGGTTTCCGATCCCCAATTCCAGAAGGAACGCGCGGTCTTTTTGCGGAAATTTGCAGCGGCCTTTCAGCCGATGCGGAAACCGTGCGTCAAATCCGCGCCGTGAAGAATTACCCGCCATGAAAAAATTCCTCTTTCTTTCCACGTTCGCCCTCGCGGCGGCAATGCTGGCCAACGGCTGTTCGCGCGGGAACGGCAACGCCGGCGTCCGGGGCGTGCCGGTGCTAGTGGCGCGGGCTTTCACCACCAACGTGCCGGTGCAAATTGACCCGCCGCCGGTGGGCCACGTGGAGGCGTACACGACAGTGACCATCCGCCCGCAAATTGGCGGCATCCTGAGCGAAGTGCATTTCCAGGAAGGCCAGGAAGTCAAGCAGGGCGACCCGCTGTTTACGATTGACCCGCGTCCATCGCAGGCCGCGCTGGAAGGGGCGCAAGCCGCGTTGAAGCGCGACACGGCGCAATTGGAAAATGCCCGGATTCAATTTGACCGCGAGCAGAAGCTGTTCGCACAAAAGCTGGTGTCGCAGGACGAATTCGACACGAGCCGGGCCGCCATGGACGCATTGCAGGGCACGGTGCTGGTAGACCAGGCCAACGTCACCAACGCGGAGCTGAACGTAAGTTTCTGTCAAATCCGATCGCCGATTGACGGCGTGGCGGGCGCGCTGCAATTTTTCCGGGGCAATGTCGTCAAGGCCCCGGACGACACCCTCCTGACCATCAATCAAATCCATCCGATTTACGTCCAGTTCGGCGTGCCGGAGCAATTCCTGCCGGAAATCAGGAAGGAGATGCGCGAACATCCGCTGAAGGTTTCCGCGTTGTTCGACAGCCTGGATGGTCCGCCGCCGGAAGGCGAACTGACGTTCATTGACAACTCGGTGGACCCCACGACGGGCATGATCCAACTCAAGGCGACGTTTGCGAACACGCGTGGCCTGTTGTGGCCGGGACAATTTGTCAACGTGACGCTCACGTTGTCGGAATTGATCCACGTCGTGGTTGTGCCATCGCAGGCGGTGCAGACCGGGCAGAACGGCGAATATCTTTATGCGGTCAAATCCAACCAGGGCGATCAGGTTGTCGAGGAGCAACCGATTGTCGTCGGCGTCTCGTATCAGGGCATGACCGTCGTCAAAAACGGAGTGCAGGCCGGCGAAGTCGTCGTGACCGACGGCCAGTTGCGGCTCTCGCCCGGCCTGGCGGTGACCATCAAGAATAATCAAAGTACCAACGCACCCGTCCCGGCACCATGAGCGTTCCGGCCCTTTTTATCCGCCGCCCGGTGATGACCACGCTGGTCATGGTGGCGATCCTGTTGTTCGGGCTGGTCGGCTACCGCGAACTGCCGGTCAGCGATCTGCCGAGCGTGGATTACCCGACGATCAACGTCTCGGCGAATCTGCCGGGCGCCAGCCCCGAAACGATGGCCTCCGCCGTGGCCACGCCGCTCGAAAAGCAGATTTCCATCATCCCCGGCGTGGATTCCATGTCGTCGGTCAGCGCGCAAGGCGCCACGCAAATCACCATCCAGTTTTCGCTCGACCGCGCCATTGACGCCGCGGCGGAGGACGTGAACGCGGCCATCGCGCGCACGGCGCGGCAGTTGCCGCCGGACATGCCCGCGCCGCCCAGCTACCGGAAGGTCAATCCGGCGGACGCGCCCGTTCTGTTCCTGGCCATGTCGTCGCCCACCCTGCCGCTTTCGACGGTGGACAATTACGCGGAGAATCTGCTCGCGCAGGAGATTTCGATGGTCAACGGCGTCGCGCAGGTGAGCGTCTATGGCTCCCAGCAATACGCGGTGCGGATCCAGGTGGACCCGAACAAGCTTGCGGCTTATGGCCTGAGCATTGCCGAGGTTGAGCAGGCGGTCGTGGCCGGCAACGTGGATCAGCCCTTGGGCATTCTGTACGGCACGCACCAGGCGTTCACCGTCCAGGCCAACGGCCAGCTTCAGGATGCGGCGGAGTTCCGACCGATGATTGTCGCCTGGCGCAACGGCAACCCGGTGCGGCTGGGACAGTTGGGAAACGTCCTCGACAGCGTCCAGAACGACAAGGTCGCCGCCTGGTTTAACACGGCAACCCACAGCACCCGCGCCATCATTCTGGCCATCCAGCGCCAGCCGGGCGCCAACACGGTGGCCGTGGTGGACAACATCCGGAAATTGTTGCCGCAGTTTCAAGCAGCCGTTCCTGCCGCGGTCAAACTGGACGTTCTCTTCGACCGCTCGCAGTCCATTCGCGAATCGGTGACCGACGTGGAGCGCACGCTTTTTCTGGCCGTTTGTCTCGTCGTCATGGTCATTTTTGTTTTTTTACGCAACCTCTCGGCGACCGTCATACCCAGCTTGGCGCTGCCGATGTCCATCATCGGCACCTTCGCCGCCATGGCGCTGCTGGGCTACAGTCTCGACAACCTCTCGCTCATGTCGCTGACATTGTGCGTCGGCTTTGTCGTGGACGACGCCATTGTCATGCTCGAAAACATCGTGCGGCACATGGAAAACGGCGAGCCGCCGATGCAGGCCGCGTTCAAGGGCTCGAAGG
>JBEKEJ010000158.1:0-7273 GCA_050013895.1 Verrucomicrobiota bacterium
TAAGCGCGGCCCCACAAGCCGTCGCGCTCGGCGGCGAGCGCCTTGTCCACCAGTCCGCGCGCGATGTCCGCGTTTGGGCCGTCGAGCCGCGCGACCAGCAAAATGCCGTTGGTGGGATTGAGCAGGGCTTTGTTCGTGGCGCCATACACCCAGTCCGGCAACGGGCCGGACAGCGTCATCTCGTTTTTGCTCAACGGCAGCCAGGCCAGTTCGGAATCCACGGCGGCTTCATTGCGGCGGAAGTCCGGCGGCAGGTTGTCTGCGGCCAGCTCGTGCAAATTGGGGTCAGCCGCGATTTTCAGCGGCACGCCATGGCACAAGACGGCGTAACGGATTTTGGACCTGGCCAGCCGGTACTCAACGTGCATCAAACCGTTGGAAGCGGTGACAATGGTCTTGGCGAATTTCCACAGGCCGTCTGACTCCAGTTTCGCCACGAGCGGCTTTTGCAGTGAATCGCGGAATTCCGAGCGTGACATTTCCTCGCTGGCGGTCAGTGCGAAGCCGTAAATTTGCTTTTCCGGGACCTGCCGCATCCGGGCATAATATTCCGCGACAGCCTTGGACTCCGGCATGCGGGTGTTATAAACGACGACCACCTCGTCGCCCCCCGCGCGGGCCAGCAGCGGGGCGAGCGCGAAAATAAAAACCGCCGATCGAGACCCAAAAAATTTCATGCGTCGGTCATTTGACCCTGGAAGGGCCGGAACGTTGAAAATTCCACTTAATCGCCCGTCACCTTGAGGCCATCATACGCCAGCGCGACCCCGGATGGCAATTCCGCCTGCGCCCGGTCATGATCGTAATCGTGGGTGAGATGCGTGAAGAACGTCCGCGGCGCGCCGATGCGCCGGGCGGCGGTGAGCGCTTCGTCAAGGCACATGTGCGTCGGATGCGGTTTGGGACGGAGCGCATCGAGCACCGCGATTTCGACGCCGCGGATTTTTTCGAGCGCGCCGGCGGGAATTTCCTTGCAATCGCTCAAGTAAGCCAGCCGCCGTTTGCCGCTTTGCACGAAGAGATAACCATTGGTCATCATCGAACCGTGCGGCAGGGGCAGGGGAATGATTTCCAAATCGCCGAGCGTGAATGGCCCGTCAATCACGTGCGGTTCCGGCCGGAAATAACCCTTGGGAATCGGTCGCCCGTCGAAGGCGTAAAGAAAAACGCGCCTGAGCGCCGTCATCGTTTCCTCGTTTGCGTAAACGGGCAGCGCGCCCCCGCGCACGTCGCAGAAACGGCGGCAATCATCCAGGCCCATGATGTGGTCGGCGTGCGCATGCGTGAAAATCACCGCGTCGAGCCATCGGATGTTTTCGCGGAGCATCTGGACGCGAAACTCCGGCGCGGTGTCCACCGCCAGCCTGGTTTGTTCCGTGGCGACGTAGATGGAAGGCCGCGTGCGGTGGTTTTTGGGATTGGCCAGAAACTCCGGTGGATAATCCTTGCCGATGACCGGCACGCCCTGCGACGTGCCGCTGCCGAGAAAAATAAATGAAAACGCCATGCTTAAAATTACCTCGCGGATGGTATCATGACCGCCGAATCTGGCGAATGAAAACGCAGTCGGAAGCGAAATCTACTCCCCGCGGTCAAAGACCAGGGTGTCCCCGTCGGAGGTCACCATGGTCAGGCGGTCGTCCTTGATTTGAACCTTCAGCGAGTCGGATTTGCCACTGTTCGTGAAGGACAATTTGTAATCGCCATCGGCATCCTCCCATTGGCCTGTCAGCGAAGAAGTTTCCGTTTCCGGCAACGAACCGCTGCGAAACCCGTAAATGATGATGGGCCACAAGTGCAGCGTCGCCGTTTCATCCGCCGCTGATGATTTCAAGCGCGGGAAATTGTGCAGGAATGTCTGATGATCGGACGCCACAACTAGAGTGATTTGCGTGTAATTGGTCATCCAAAGGCGCGCAAACATCATTTGGGCGGGCGAAATCTTTGGCTGGGCGATGGGTAGCAGGGCGACGGTGCTGGCGGTGTTAAAGTTCCAGAAGCCCAGCATTTTCTCCGAATCATACCTGGGCGACCGGCCGGTTTTGAGATAGACGGTCAGGTCATCCATGTTGGTCTGCACAATTCCCCAGACGGCGTTGATCAAATCGTGGTTTTGCAGAATATTTTGGACCTGTGGGTCGCTGAACACTTGCGCAAACGGCACGCGTTCTTGAAAGGCGCCGGTCAAGGTGCTGTCCCCCCCGAGTTGTTTGAAGTCGTCGCGCTCCAGCAGTGACAGGAACGCCGGGTAACGTGTCAAGCGGCCATCCAATTGAGGATTCTGGCAAAGCAGACCGGCCAGGTCGGCCGTTTTATAGTAGCTTTCCGGCAACGCGGCAATGGCGCGCGCAGCCTTGCTCATGCCGGAGCTTTCCAAATCGCGTCCAAGCCGGTTGATCAGCCGGGTCGTCCATGTTTGGGCGTCGGACGAGGCGATTTGCACCGTCCAATAGCTTAAATTGAAAAGAACAAAGCAGATCAACATGAAATAAGCCGTGCCGCTCAGCGCACCGAGGCAGAGACCCAGGCGGCGATTCAGCCTTTCCCATAACGCGAGCATCAGTTCGCCGGCGTGGTATTTATAGTGCATCTCCGTTTTGTGATGCACAACCGAGCCGGCTATTTTGAACAAGATCAACACCAACACAAACGCTGGCAACGGTCCGAGCATCCAGATCAACACCGGATTGTGAACCCCCACGAGCGGCATCAGCGGCTTGAAGTGTTTTCCCAGCGGCGCGGCCAGCAACCCGGCAGTAACAATGCCGGCAAACGAAAACCCCGCGCGGATCGCTCCCTGCCGGTAGCCGAGCGCAGCCGATGACGCCAACAACACCAGTGCCAGTAGCCAAATGGTCATGCCCCAAATGAAAACCATTTGACGATCAAAAGCACGCAGAAAATTTGTTGCGGATGGTGAACGAGCGTATCTTGAGGCCGCGAAGGAACGCCGGCTTCGGCCGGCAGAGGCTTCCTTTTGCCTGGCAGGAGACGAGGCAACGGGTCTCAAACTTTTCCAGAAACCGCCGATGTTCGGCGGCAAGCGAGCCTCCTCACGCCGGCTCCTGCAGTTTATTGCACGGCCTCCGAACCACCGCTCGTTATAAAATTGGCGGAATTTCGGTTTGACGGGTGCCGTCGGACAGGAGCAGCTTGACGCCAGATCAACGAGTCATGAGCTTGAAGCGTATCCAGCAATTCATTCGTCACAAAGTGTGGGCCGGTCTTTTGATCTGCGCCGCCAGTCTCCCGGTGCGGGCTGATTTGCCGTCGGACCAGGCGAAGCTGGCCGCGGCCAACACGGATTTTGCCTTTGATTTGCTGAAACAAATCGTCAAGAAACAACCGGACGCCAACGTCTTCATTTCTCCGTTCAGCGTTTCGAGCGTGTTGCAAATGGCCGGCAACGGCGCGACGGGCGAAACCAGGACGGAGATGCAGCGCGCCTTGAAAACGGGCGGTCTGCCGCCGGCGGCGTTGAATGCGGCCGTTAAAGGTTTGGACCAGTCGCTGGATTCGCAAACCAACGTGATTTTGGACCTGGCCAATGCGATTTGGTATCAGGAAGGGATCCAACTGAAACCCGCTTTCGTTTCCGACAGCCGAGACTTCTACGTGGCGAAACTCGGAGGGGTGGATTTCAAAAAACCCGGGTCGGCGCAAACCATCAACGATTGGGCGGACAAAAGCACGCGCGGAAAAATCAAGAACGTCGTGCAATGGCCGTTGCCTTCGTTCACCCGGATGATTCTGGCCAATGCCATCTATTTCAAAGGCAAATGGGAGCGCCCGTTCGATACGAACGCCACCAAGCCGCACGCCTTTCATCCAGCCGGAGGCGGTAAAAAGCAGGCGCCGACGATGTGGCAGCGCGGACGTTTCAGCTATCAGGCAGGCGACGGCTATCAGGCCGTGCGATTGCCTTACGCCGGCGAACGCCTGCGGATGCATATTTTTCTGCCCGATACCAATTCCAGTCCGGCAAAAGTTCTCGCCGGTTTGAACGGCGAAACCTGGCGGGACAAAATTCTCCCGCAGTTTACGGAACGCCAAGGAACGCTCGCGCTGCCCCGGTTCAAATTGAATTACGACGTGGAACTGAACCATCCGCTGGAGGCGTTGGGAATGAGAATCGCCTTCACGCCCGCCGCCGATTTTTCGGCGATGGCCGGCGAACCGCTTCATATCAGCGCGGTGAAGCAGAAGAGTTTCGCGGACGTGAACGAAGAAGGAACGGAAGCGGCGGCGGTGACCACGGTGATGATGAAGAGTCTGGCAATCATGACGCCGGCGAAGCCTTTTGAAATGATTGTGGACCGGCCATTTCTCCTCGTAATTGTTGATGACGAAACCGGGTCCATTCTGTTCATGGGCGTGGTGTCCGACCCGGTGAAATGAACAACCAGGAACGCATATTTGTGTTTTTTGCACCCGCCCTCGCCTGATTCCTCTCCCCCGAGGGGAGGGAAGAAGGTCGTCGCGGCGCTGGGGTTTCGGCTGGTCGTCTCGCGAATCCAGCCGCAGGCATCCGCAACTCCAAACGCATGAATTTCCCAAGGAGCGGCAAATGGTTCTCCTTCTCCCCGGGGAGAACTGCCCTGTTGGCTTTTGCACAACGGCAAATTCGCGTATCCCGCGCCCACATTCCTCCGAATCGCAACCACCGAAAGCACATCCCGACTGTCATAAAAACGCTTGGTGATTACATTCAGGCCAAGCGTTATGAAAAAGGGCTACATCCCTATCAAATAGCGGGTAAAATGGGGGTTGAAACGGCGTTGATTTTGGCTTGGGAAAGCGGCAACCGCACGCCCGATGAGAAACAATGGCAGATGTTGAGCGACTTGTTGTCGTTCGATTCCGGAGTTGATTTACCAAAACCTCACAGGGGTCGTTTGTTGGGTTTTACACAGTCAAAAAGGCAGCATTTAAGCAATAATTGTGCTGGCGATGAAACCGTTCGCGGCGCACGCTAACCAGGCAAAAGACATACCGGCGAATCGTTTCTGGCGTTGTTCACCAGTGGCGAGACACGGTAACAATCCATGTCCCCGGCATGGAATGGTCGCAGCAAGGATTTTACGTCTTTCCCGTCGCGCCGGTCATCAATCCACCAAAGGCAGTCCATCCCAAAGCAGCACTGCCGCCGATAATTAATGCCAATTCCGACATTCCTCGATGAATCGAACCAGCGCGTCATTTTGGAAAACTTTCATCTTTTCCCAAATTGCTTTCGGAATCGGCAACGACAGAAATTGTGCAACATCCCGGCGCAATCCCTCCAATTTGATGACCAGTTCATCTTTCATGGCGTAATAGACGCTGCTGATATGGAGGATTATCATAGTGACAAACACCCGCTCTGCGTCAGTGACCGGCTGTTTTGCCGTGTCCGCAGCGGCATCGCGAACGCGCGCCAGCTTTGGATTATTCAGAAATTCTTTCCAGATTTCTCGGTGATTTGCCGTAATCGTCAGCAGATTCGCGATCCGCCGCGTCTTTGTTTCAGAGCGCAATGAAATAGCCGTGAACCACAGGCTGGCAATGATTCCGATTGCGCTGAAAAGATTAAACCCGTTTTGAAGAATCCACTCCCCTATCCCCATCCCCCCATTCTAGCACAAAATCAGAGCCGGTCGGGAATATCTCGCTTGGCGTTCACCAAAAGATTGCGCGGCAGCCGGACAATTCGTTCATCCGACCCGCAACCTGCAGTCGGCGGCAATTTCGCAGTCGCCGCCGCCGTGATGTCTATGCCGATAATGGCGAAATCACCATCGTCGATTTCCCAAATGTCAGGACATCCGTCGCAACCGGCGCTTTTCGCGCCGTTGGCGTGTGGATCGGGGCCGAGTCGTTTCAAGAACATGCCCGAACATAACTATAGTTGTGTAATCTGTCAACCGCTTTTTTGATACAAATTCATCATGAACACGGGCAAAAACCGTCGCGCTGTTTGTTCGGCGGTTGCACACATATTGCGTCAGGAACGGCAAAAACGCGGTTTGACATTGGCAGCTGTGGCCGCAAGGGCGGGGCTTTCGTATCAGATGGTGGGCTTTGTCGAAAAGGAGATAAGAAATCCAACCCTCGACACCCTGTTGCGGATTGCGGCTGCGCTGGAGATTGATTTGGCGGAAATTATTTGCCAGGCTCAATCCATCAGCAAGATCAAAGCAAAATAATCATCGCCGTTACCAACTCAATCCGTTTGAATTCGCCGGCCCGTTACCACATCATGCGGCAAGACGCGACGATGCTTTATAGTTCATGCGCGCTTCCCTACCAGAACCAGGTCAGGTCGTAATTGTGCGACAACGTCCGTTTGTCGTCAGCGACATTCAGTCGTCCACGCTGCCGCTGCCGGCCACGGTTCAGCAGCCCGTCGAACGCCAGCACTTGCTGCGCTTGTCGTCGGTGGAAGACGAAGGTGTGGGTGAGGAACTTTCCATTGTTTGGGAACTCGAACCCGGCGTCGCCTGTTTGGAAAAAGCCCAACTGCCGACACTCAAAGATTTTGACCCGCCGTTAATTTTCGATGCTTTCCTCGACGCGGTCGCGTGGGGTTCGGTTTCCAGTGCCGATGACAAGGCCCTGCAAGCCCCATTTCGCAGTGGTGTGGAGGTGGACGATTACCAACTCGACCCCGTGGTGCGGGCGTTGTCCATGCCGCGGGTGAATCTGCTCGTCGCCGACGACGTTGGCCTCGGCAAGACCATCGAAGCCGGCCTCGTCATGCAGGAACTCATCCTGCGTCATCGCGCCCGCAGCATTCTTATTGTCTGCCCGTCCTCGATTCAGGTGCAGTGGAAGGAGGAAATGCGCGACAAGTTCGGCCTCGATTTCCGCATCGTTGACAGTGACCTGCTCGCCGACTTGCGCCGCCGCCGCGGCATCCATGTCAACCCGTGGACGCATTTCCCACGGCTCATCACTTCGATTGACTATCTAAAGCGCGAGCGCCCCATGCGGCTGTTCCGCGAAACACTGCCCGCGGGAGACCAGCCTGCTTATCCGCGGCCCTATGACCTCATGATCGTGGACGAGGCGCACAATGTCGCCCCGTCTGGCCGCGGCAAATACGCCACCGATTCACAACGTACCGGCGCAATTCTCACTCTTGCGCCATACTTCGAGCACAAGTTGTTTTTGACTGCCACACCGCACAACGGCTACGTCGAAAGTTTTTCCGCCTTGCTCGAACTGCTCGATAACCAGCGTTTCGCCCGCGCGTCAAAAATTAGCCGCACTCAGCTTGAGGCGGTTATGGTCC
>JBEKEJ010000159.1:0-7193 GCA_050013895.1 Verrucomicrobiota bacterium
GTGCCGGAGTAGGGAATCTTCTCCGGCTCGCCCAGCGTGCGGTCCGCCTGTTGCGGGAGAAAATACAGCGAACCGTTGTCGCCCAGCAGCACGACGCCGGGGCGGCCGCCGCCGTTCAAATCGCCGGTGACCAGCGCGTTCGGGTCCATCCGGCCATCCTCGATACGCCAGCTTTTCGGATCGCTCCAGCCGTTCGTGCCCAGATTGTAAAGCACGGTGAGGTCCTTCGCGTCGCCGTAAAAAACGATGTCCGGGCGGCCGTCGCCGTTGAGGTCGGTCACGGCCATGGCGGCGATGTGTTCAGCCACGGGGATCGAATCAATGCGAAAGCGCGCGTCGGGCGGCAGCTCGTTGATTTCCAGCTTGCGCAGCGGCTGCACGGCCCGATTGGTCCTGCCCGTCAGGTTGTAAAGCAGATTGATTTTCGAGCGCCGGTTGTTGGCCACGATGATGTCGTTGAGGCCGTCGCCGTCCAAATCCGCCGCGTGGAGCAGGCTGATCAGATCGTCGATCGGATAGCTTTCATGGGCGGCGAAACCAAAGCTATTCGTGACGGTTTCACCGCGAACGGCCAGAGCGAGACCGAAAACCAGCGCCGGCGAAATCCATTGCTTGATTTGCATAAAAACATTTGCAACGTGCCATCGGCAGCCGCGCTTGGCGAGTTTATTCGCAAATCAGTCCTCCTCGTCCTCGTCGTCGTAATCGAAACGGAAGAAATCGAGGACGAGGACGAGGACGAGAACGGGGAGGGCGCGGCGAAAAATCATTCGCCGATGAAATGCAGCGCAACACGGCGCGAATGCGGGCGCGTGCGGTGCTCCCACAAATAAATCCCCTGCCAGACGCCGAGCACCGGCCGGCCGCCGCGAACGGGCAGGCTCAAATTCACCGCCGTCAACGCCGTCCGCACATGCGCCGGCATGTCGTCGTCGCCTTCGGTCGTGTGGATGAACAGCGGGTCGCCGTCGGGGGCGAGCCGCTGGAACAGCGCCTCCAGATCGCGCCGCACGTCCGGGTCGGCGTTTTCCTGGATGAGCAGCGAAGCCGAAGTATGCCGCAAATGCAGCGTCAGCAGGCCGTCCTTGAATTTGTTTTCAGCCACCCACCCTTCAACTTCGCGCGTCAGTTCATAAAACCCGCGCCTGCGGGTGGGAATGACGAGTTCATGAAAAGCCTGAATCATTTATGATTTATGATTTTCGAATTATGATTTGAATCGAGACCTGTCCGTTCAATCTGAAATCATCAATCCTCAATCATAACTTCATTGTGGTTTCACCGGCGCGCCCTTTTCGGCCAGCATTTTCTCCAGGTCCGGATTGGACGGCTGGCCGGCGGCGAGCGCCTTTTCATAGTGCCAGCGCGCCAGCTCCGGCAGCGGCGGTTGCTGGGTGATGTAAATCACGGCGAGGTTGTTGTGCGCCGCGGCGTAATTAGGATCAAGCTGGACCGCCTTGCGCAACGCCGTTTCCGCCGGCTGGCGCAGGCCTTTGTGGCTGAGCGTGACGCCGAGATAATTCTGGATTTGCGGGTCCTGCGGATCCAGCCGGGCCGCGCGGCTCAATGCGTCGAGCGCGTCGTCATATTTCTCCTGCTGGAATCTGAGATAGCCGAGGAGCGAAAGATTGTAGGCGTCATTCGGGGCCTGGGCGAGCGCGGCCTGGATGTGTTTTTCCGCGTCGTCGAGCTTGTTTTGCTGGATTTCAATGGCCGCCAGGTTTGCCAGCGCCAGCCCGTTGTTTTCGTCGTGCTGCAAAATCCGCCGGTAATCGTCCTCGGCCTTGTCGTATTGTTTATCGGCAAAATATTTTTGCGCCTCGGCCACCAGCGTGGCGGCGCCGCCGGGCAGTTCCCGGATCGATTTTTTCTCCGCATTGGGATTGGCCATTGGCGGCGCGGGTTGCTTGAACAACGCCAGTTCCGCCGGCGTGTAAGGCACGGCGCGCGCCTCGTCCACGGCCAGCCGCGCACGCAACACGTTCACCTCGTCGGTCAACTCGACAATTTGCGCCGCCGCGTCCTGCTTTTTGCGGCCGTAAAGCTCCTCGTTCGCCTTGCCGAGCTTCGCCAGCAAATCGTTGCGTTCCTGGGTCAATTCACGGATGCGCGCCTCGTTCTCCGCCTGACCGGGCGGCGGGGCCGCCGGCTTCGCACCCGACTCCAACTGGCGCACGCGATTTTCCAATGCCTGCCGTTCCAGCAACGTCACCTCGGCATTGGACTGCAAGATTGAAATGCGCGCGCGGGCATTGGCCAGTTCGGCGTTCAAAGCCGCCGCCGGAGATTTGGCCGCCTGTGCCCTTGACTCCGCGAGTTGTTTCTTGAGCAGCGCATTTTCCTCGCGCAATGCTTCCGCTGCGGCGGGACTGGCCAGCAACGCCCGCACCCGCCCCTGCAACGTTTGATTTTCCTGCGCCAGCCGGTCCGCGCGCGCCGCTTCCCCCGCCAGTTTGCGATTCGCCTCGGCGAGGGCCTGCCGCAATTGCGCCAGCAGATTTGTGTCCAATCCGGGCAGGGCCGCCGACCCGCCCCGGCCTTGCGTCAGACTCACCTTCAACAGATCGTTTTCCTTCATCAAGGAGCGGACCTGCGCCTGCGCCTTCGCCAGTTCGCGCGGATCCACCGTCGTCGGTTGTGCCGCCAGCGCCTCCTTGAGTCTGGCTTCCAGGCCCGTGTTGTCCGCCTGCAAACCTTGCACCTGCGCCTGTAACGCCTTCAAGCGCGCCTGAAAATCCGCGCCGGTGGCGGGGGGGACCGCGGGCGCCGACGCGGCCGGCGGCGGTGCGTTGGTGGCGGGAATTTGCGGCGTCCTGCTTTGCGGGATGCCGCGGACTTGCGGTGTCAGTTCCGCGATTTTTTCCGCAAGATAACTCAGCCGGAAATTGACGATTTTGGAATGCCAGTCCGGGTTCGCCCTCTGGAATTTCAGCAATTCGCCCTGTGCCTCGACAAAGCCCGCCAGCGCCTCCTTGGTGTGACCGGCGCTGTTCAACGAGTCCGCCTGCTGCATCAGGCTGTAAATGATGAGGTATTGGTCGTCGGCGCCCTGTTGCGCGCGGGCCGGCGACAGCATGAGCGCCAGGAACAAGACCGCCGGTGCAGCGAAACGTTTCATTGTGGCAACATAGCCGAGGCCATTGCCGTTTGGCAACGCCAACGGTGGTTGACCTGCGCCGCCGGTTTTGTTAGCGTTTACCCGGCCAGTGTCATGAACACCGCGCTAAACCAGCATGTGCTTGTGTTGAACCGGTTGTGGCAGGCGGTCAACGTCTGCACCACCCGGCGCGCGCTCACTCTGCTGTTCCAGGGCCACGCGCAGGCTGTCCTGAGCGACGACGACGGCTCGTTCCACACCTTCAATTTTGAGGAATGGCGCGACCTGTCCGACGCCGCGCCGCGGGAGGAATCCATCCACACCATTTCGTTCCGCATCCGCGTGCCGCGAATCATTCTCCTGCTGATTTACGACCGGCTGCCGAAGAAGGAGGTCAAGTTCACGCGCCACAACATTTTTGAGCGCGACAAAAACACCTGCCAATACTGCGGGCGCACTTTCGACCGCAAGGATTTGAACCTGGACCACGTCCTGCCGCGCGACCGCGGCGGCCCGACGACGTGGGAGAATATTGTTTGCTCCTGCGTCGAGTGCAACACGCAGAAGGCCAATCGCACGCCGCCGGAGGCTGGGCTGCACCTCATCCGCAAACCGAAGCGGCCGAAATGGCGGCCGTTCGTGCAAATCAACTTCAGCCTGCACCGGCACGACAGTTGGAAACATTTTATTGACCTCGCCTACTGGAATGTCGAGCTGGGCGAAGACGTGGACTAAAGGCGCTTCCCGCCTCGTCCCGCAAAGCGCGGGCCTGGCGCGGCAATTGTCATTCCAGACCGCGCTCGGTCAAGGCATCCTCGTCCAGACCGAGATAATGGCCGAGTTCGTGCAGATATGTCGTGTGGACCTCGTCGCGGAAAACCTCCCCATCGCCCTCCGCAAAATCCCAAAGATTTTCCAGAAACAAAATGATCTGCGGCGGCAGCGGAACATTTCCTTCCTCGGCGAATTCCGCCCCGGTGAACAAACCGAGAGTGTCGGCTTCAATGCCGTCGGCCTGCAAACCGGCGTTCGGAACGCGTTCGAAGGTCACCGGCAGCTGCGCCGCCCGTTCGCGTAACGGCCCCGGCAACGCCGCCAGTGTCGCGTCGACCTCAGTCAAGGCGAGCGTCCGCATCTTTTTCCAATCCGTGCGCATAACCTCGGCAATTTACGCGCCCGCCGCTCCGGCGCAATCTGAATGCATGACTCGATCGTGGTGCGTTGATTCCAGGCGGAAATAAATTTTGACGCCTTTCGCTTCCTGCGTTAGTTATAGCTCGGACAAAACAAGGAGAAAAGATGGACACCATGAACACAGCCAATGCCTCCAAAAACGTGTTGAATTCCGACGTCGAAATCAAAGGCAACCTCAAGTTCTCCGGCGAACTGACCTTTGACGGCAAACTGGACGGCGAAATCCACACCGACGGCTCCCTGACCCTGGGCGATGGCGCCGTCATCAACGGCAACATCGGCGCGCAATCGGTCGTGGTGCGCGGCAAGGTCAACGGCAACATCAACGCCAAGGAAAGAATTGAGATCAAGTCCAAGGCCGAATTGTTTGGCGACATCCGCGCTACCAAACTGGTCATCGAGGAGGGCGTGACCTTTGTCGGGAAGACGGAAGTCAATCCGAACAAAGTCCAACCCACGCCACCACCGGCGCGTCCGGCGGAAACGCCAAAGACTCCGGAACCGGCCAGAGCCGGACGTTGAACCGTGCGGCGGCGGCGCGGAAAGACATTGAATGCCGGCAAAGAAACAGGACCAGGTCCTGGTGGCTTGTCCGCATTGCGGCCACCGGCAGACGGAGCCGCGCTCGGCCTACTCGTCCATCTGCAAAAAATGCGGGCAGCATCTCCGCGTTCAGGACATTCTCAATCCGGCGCCAGCGGCGCCCAGGCGCGCGCCGAAGCAGAGACGGGTCACGTGTTTCGAGTGCGGCGCCGAATTGGAGGCGCCGGCCAGCGCCGAGTCCACGATGTGCAAGCAGTGCAGCCGCTACGTGGACCTGCACGATTATCGCATCACCAGCGCCATAGCCAAGAATTTCAAAACCAAGGGCGTGCTCGCCGTCGAACCCAAAGGTTGCGTCTTTAACACCGAATCCATCGTCGGCGACGCCGTCATCCGGGGAAAGTTCCACGGCAAACTGGCCGCCGAACGGTCCTTGACGATTTACTCGACCGCCGACATCAAAGGCAGCCTGACCGCCACCCATCTGATCATCCCGGCGGAAAATCATTTCCGCTGGCCGGACCTGCTCAAGGTCGGTTCGGCGGAAATCGCCGGGGAACTGGCCGCCAATCTTCGCGCCCGGGATGCGGTCGTCCTGAGATCCACTGCGCGGTTGTTCGGCGACGTGGATGCACGGCATTTGATGGTGGAAGACGGCGCGGTAGTCGTTGGGAAGATGCAAATCGGCCCGCGCACCGGCAATGAACCATCATCAGTTTTATAACAAACCCTGGCTCAATGGGCATGGACAACTTTTTGTTGCATATGCAACATAAAGTTGTCCGAGCGGTAAAGCAGCCCTTCGTTGCTTTGGGTTCCTGGCATGGCATAGCGGAATGGGCATTCGAGATTTTGTGGCGTCATGAATGCGCGCTTGCAATTCGCATCCAGTCCACCTGGAGGAACGCATGTTTCCTTGCGCCGCCTTGGCCAGTCATCTCAAGACCGAACCGGATGGCGGGTGGAATCCGCCAATCGTGACATCTTGACCAGCGACGCAGTCGTATCCGGCCAGCGCCGTCGACTTAAAAAGTCGGTGATGTCCTGATTTAACCCGAAGACCGAAATTGGTCAGATGGCGCGTCCACCCTCCGCAGTAGATGCTGCGGAGGGTGCAGAGGACGGGCGGGCGGAGATGGCGCAGCGCGCTGCCCCCGCTACCATTTTCACGCGCCCAACTTCGGTTTTCGGGTTTAATTGTTGTAGTGTCGGTGCTGTGCGCCGATTTCGAGCCATCCGCCTTCGCGGCGCGCCATAGCGCCGCTACGGCGCGACGGCGGCAGGCTCGACGCTACAGCAGTTCAGGACATCGCCATACGTCTTGAAGTTGGCCGGCGACAAATCAAAATGAACCTCATGAAGGATTGGAAGTTGAAGCAAATGTTGTTTGCGCTGTCGCTGGCGGTTGTTTTCAAATGCGCCGGCGCCACCACCAACCAGACTGTCGTTCAAGAAAGCACCGCGTGGAAAGCGAAAGCCCCCTGGTCCGACCCGGGATTTTTCCCGCTGGCAGTGTGGCTGCAAGCGCCGGCCAAGGCGGAACGGTATCGCCAGGCGGGCATCAACACTTATGTCGGCTTGTGGCAAGGGCCGACGGAAGAACAACTGGCCGCGCTCAAGCAGGCCGGTATCCGGGTCATTTGCGGGCAAAACGACGCCGGCCTCCGGCATCTTGACGATCCCACCATCATCGCCTGGATGCACGGCGATGAACCGGACAACGCCCAATCACTCGCCAACGGTCCGGGTTACGGTCCGCCCATCCCGCCGGAAACCATCGTCGCGGATTACCGCCGAATCCGCGCCGCCGACCCTTCACGGCCGGTGATGCTGAATTTGGGCCAGGGTGTGGCCTGGGACGGCTGGTATGGACGCGGCAGCCGCGCCGGTCACCCGGAAGATTATCCCCAATACCTCAATGGGTGCGACCTTGCGTCGTTTGACATTTATCCGGCGAACCACGACAACCCGGCGGTGCAGGGAAGGCTCTGGTTTGTCGCGCGGGGTGTGGAACGTCTGGTCCAATGGGGCGAGGGCAAAAAGATGGTTTGGAACTGCATCGAATGCACCGCCATTGACAATCCCAATCGCAAACCCACGCCCCAACAAGTCCGTTGCGAAGCGTGGATGTCGCTTATTCACGGCTCACGCGGCCTGATTTATTTCGTCCACCAGTTTAAACCCAAATTCGATGAATCGGCCTTGCTCGACGACCCGGAAATGCTCGCCGCCGTTGCCGCCTTGAACCGGCAAATCACCGGACTGGCGCCGGTATTGAACAGCCCGGCCGTTTCCAACGCCATCACCGTCAAATCCGAAAATCCCGCCGTGCCGGTCGCGACGATGGTCAAGCAGCATG
>JBEKEJ010000160.1:0-7190 GCA_050013895.1 Verrucomicrobiota bacterium
CGCGATGGCGCCGGCGTTTCCGTTTGACATCCGTAATTGGGTTCGGGCGGGCGGGCCTCCCCGGCTAAAAGAAACCAAGGCACCCTTGCGGATGCCTTGGTTGCGTAAAGGATCAAAACCGCAGACCGCCGGCTATTGGTTGGGACTAGGGAAGTTATACCACGGAGCCGTAATGGGGCTGCCGTTCGTGGCAGTCAACATGGCGGCCCATAGGGTGGCAGGCGTTGTCTGTAGAACACTCCCATCAGCCAGGCCGATGTTGCCAACCCTCAGGTGCATCTCGGTCGCTGACCATGCCCATATCGTCGTCCCACTCCATTGTTGGCCGCCACTTTGGTCCGCCTGGCTCGGCGGGCCCGCCGCGGCACTGCCGACTGCAGCGGCGGATCCCAGGTTGCGGTCGCCATCCAAAATCATTTGCGGGAAAGTGTCAATAGCATCGCCAACGACAAAATAGCTGACGTTGTGGTCAGTGCCGTTGACAAGATTCATTTGCCCAAAATTCGTAGCGGCCTGGCGAGAGGAGCTGTCAGAGGTGCAAAAACAAATCTTAGGCGTGCTCAATTCATTCGACATCACCGCGAAAACTGCGGCAACGCCAGGTTGGACGTAGGCGCCTGTGTTACCTCTGCCAGGTTGCGAACTGGCCACAAACTCCTCTGCGCCACCGCTGGCCGCCAATACCGTCATGGGATAGCGGTCACCATGGTCACCTTCCCAAGTTTTCAAGGCGATGCCGATCTGGTGCAGGTTGTTCACGCAGTTGATGCGTTGCGCCTTGCGCTTGGCGGCGGCGAGCGCCGGCAGCAACATGGCTGCCAGGATGGCGATGATGGCGATCACGACGAGCAGTTCGATAAGCGTGAAAGCCTTTTTGGGTTTGAAGATGCTTTTCATAAGTTGACGGTTTTTGGTTTGTTTGTTCACGTGACAATTGGCGGGCTTCACTGAAAGCACACTCACTGTCAACACGGATTCAGCAAAGCCTTTAGCACCGCCGATGCCAACTGATTTTTCTCATAAAACACCAATGAAAACGCCTGGAAAGATTTCTCCGGCACACGTTGCGCGCGGAATTTTCACTCATTGTGCGTGAAGCGCACGCAATTTCGGGTGAGGCTTCCTGCGCCAAGGATCCTGAAAATTTTGCCACAGGGAGACAAATAGGGGCGTCCGAGCTCTTTGACGCCCCACAAGTGCCGGTTCCATTGCTTTTGAGAGAAGGTCAGGAAGGCGGTCAAATCTTCACGTTCGCGGCCGGGTTACACAATGCCAAATGGCAGAATCTTATTAACAGTCCGTTCAATGTTTATTCACATTGCGCGGCGTCACCTTGACACGACGGCGCGCATCGCAAACACTGCGCGGCTGTGGCCGAGCCCAAAGACAATCTACTAATGGAAAAAATCGTGTCGCTGTGCAAGCGGCGCGGGTTCATTTACCCATCCTCCGAGATTTACGGCGGCATCAACGGCTTTTGGGACTACGGCCCGCTGGGCGCCGAGCTTAAGCGCAACGTCAAGGAACTCTGGTGGCAGGCCATGACCCGCCGGCGCGACGATGTGGCCGGCCTCGAAGCCACCATCATCATGGCCCCGCAAATCTGGAAGGCCAGCGGCCACGTGGATACGTTCAGCGATCCAATGATTGACTGTAAGACGTGCAAGGGCCGCTTTCGGGCCGATCAGACGAACGAAATTCCCTGTCCCCAAAAGCCGGGCAAAATGGTATCCGAATGTCACGGCGAGAAGACTGCGCCGCGGGCGTTCAATTTGATGTTTCAAACCTACGTCGGCCCGGTACAGGACGAATCAGCCATCGCTTACCTGCGTCCCGAAACAGCGCAGGCCATTTTTGCGCAGTTCAAAAACGTGCTGGAAACCTCGCGGCAAAAGATTCCATTCGGCATCGCGCAGGTGGGCAAGGCATTTCGCAACGAGGTCACGCCGCGCAATTACACCTTCCGCTCGCGCGAGTTCGAGCAGATGGAACTGGAGTTTTTCATCAAGCCGGACGAGGTGGTGGAAGCCATCGCCGGCCGCGTCGCAAAAGTTGGCGAACTCACTCCGAACTCCGAACTCCGAACTCCGAACTCCGATTGGGGTTGGGAAGCGTGGCACAAGTATTGGGTTGAGGAACGCATCGCGTTTTACGAAGGCATCGGCCTGCCGCGAAACACGCTGGTCGAGTATTGGCAGAAACCGGAGGAACTGGCCCACTACGCGCGGGCGACAGTGGACATTCTCTACAAATTCCCGTTCAGCAAACGCGATGGGCAGGGCGAATTGACGGGGGAAGAACTCGAAGGCATTGCCGCGCGCGGCGATTTCGATTTGAGCCAGCACGAGCGTTTCTCCGGCAAACCGATGGGCGTGTTCGACGAGGAACTCCGCGCCGCCTGGGGCAAGCTCGACGAAGCCAGGAAAGCCGGGTTGTCGAAACGCTATTACGAAGCGCGGTTGAAATATCTCACGAAGTCCGGCGTCGAGCCGGTTAAGGCGGAACGGGAGGCAAAGGAAGACGCCGATGGCCTGGCCCGGGGCCAATATATCCCACACGTCATTGAACCGTCGGCGGGCGTGGACCGTCTAATTCTCGCCTTGATTTGCAACGCTTACAGCGAAGTCACCGAAACCGACGCCAAGGGCAGAACCGAAACGCGTGTGATCCTGAAATTTCATCCGCGCGTCGCCCCCCTCAAGGTGGCCGTGCTGCCGTTGCTCAAGAACAAACCCGAGCTGGTGAGAAAGGCGCAGGAAGTTCGCGACCGGCTGCGCTCGTGGATGAATGTATATTACGACGACGGCGGTTCGATTGGCCGCCGATACGCGCGCCAGGACGAAGCGGGCACGCCGTTCTGCGTGACGATTGATTTCGACACGCTGGGCGAGAAGCCGGAATTGAAGGACACCGTGACAATTCGTTACCGCGATGACGGCAAACAGGAGCGTCTGGCGATTGGCGAATTGTTAAATTGGTTGCTGCCAAAAATCCGCTGATGCCCGAAAACGCAAAAACGCCGACGGTTTCCAAGAAGCGCGCGCCGACGCTTTATTTCATCGTCGCCATCAAGTTGGTCAAGGGCCTCGCGCTCCTGCTGCTGGCGCTGGGAGTCTTTTCGCTGGCGAACAAGGATTTGTCGGACGTGTTTGACCAATTTCTGCGGTGGGTGCATCTCGACCCGGAGCGGAGTTTTTTTCAAGGCATCGGCGACTGGTTGGATACCATCACGCCCACCAATGTGCGCGTGTTTGCGTCCGGCACGTTTCTAAGCGGATTGTTTTTGATCGTCCTGGGCTTGGGGCTGGCATTTCGGGCGAAGTGGGCCATCTGGGTGGCGATCGGCGAGTCGGCGTTCTTCATCCCGATCGAGATTTTTGAATTGGTGCGCCATCGCTCGCTTGAAGCGTCGGGCCAGCCCCGGCCGGAATTGTTTCCTCATCCCAAAATTGGACTGGCCATTGTGCTGGCACTGAACGTGGCCATCGTCTGGTATTTGCTCGAAAACCGTAAACGGCTCTTCCGGCATCACCACTAAGTTTCCCGCGTGACCGGGGCGCATTCCTGTGGCATGGTTATCGCGTGACCATTGCTGAAGCCATCCGTCTGCTGGAAAAATTCCGCGCCGGCGGCGTGGGCCGCGACCGGGTATTGCAGGCTTTTCAAGCCGCGCCGGTGGCCGACATTGGGTTTGCGCAGGTGGATACGCACCGCGCGCTGCGCAAAGGTTTCCCCGAGGTCATTTTTGGCGCGGGCAAAACGCCGGAGCAGGTGGTGAAAATCGCGGCAAAACTTTTGGAACACGAACAGCGCGTGCTCGTGACGCGCGTCAATGACAATCACGCGCGCGCGCTGCGCAGAAAATTCAAGCTGGCCGTCCACCACCAACTGGCCCGCTGTGTGACCATTGAGAAAAACCCCCTGCCCAAACGTTCGGGAAACATCGGGGTCATTTGCGCCGGCACGAGTGATTTGCCCGTGGCCGAGGAAGCGGCGGTCACGGCCGAAATCATGGGCAACCGCATCGAGCGGATTTACGACGTGGGCGTGGCCGGACTGCACCGGTTGCTGGCCAAATCGGAAAACCTCCGGCGCGCCAGCGTGCTGGTCGTCGTGGCCGGGATGGAAGGCGCGCTGCCCAGCGTGGTGGCGGGACTGGTTTGCCGACCGGTCATTGCCGTGCCGACGAGCGTGGGTTATGGCACGAGCTTTGGCGGCATCGCGGCGCTGCTGGCCATGTTGAACAGTTGCGCCAGCGGCGTGACGGTGGTGAACATCGACAACGGCTTCGGCGCCGGTTACGCCGCCAGCCAGATCAACGCGCTATGTAGCGGCGGTCTGTGACCGCCGCCAATTCTTATGGAACAATGGCTTTACGTGGTTGAAAATTCGGTTTGTGCTGGTTTGACCCCGAATTCCGCAGTTGAGACGGGGAGTGCACGCGCCTCGCGTGCCGTTTTCCGCGCCCTTCCGCGGCGCGCCAGAGCGCGCCAGCGCGATGGCGGCGCGGAAAACCTCGCGCGCACCAAAAAGTTCCGATGTTTCAAGCATCGCCGCACGCGAAAACGCTGGACGCGAGGCGCGTCCAGCCACAGCCGGGGCGGGTGTGCTCCCCCGACTTCAGAATTCGGGTTGGCAACTGATTGGACGCAATGGCCGTGTCAGGGAGCGATACAAACCTTGCGTCTGGATGGAAGTTTGCGGCGGTCACAGACCGCCGCTACATGACAATGAAAACGCTTTACCTCGACCTCTTCAGCGGCATCAGTGGCGACATGTTTCTTGGCGCGTTGATTGATCTGGGCGTGGACGCTGTCAGGCTGGAACGCGAGTTGAAGAAACTCAAGCTCGACGGCTGCCACCTGCACGTCGCGCGCAAACAAAAATCCGGCATTCAAGGCGTGAAAGTGGATGTGCGTCTCGATGCAAGGCGAAGGGCGAAGGGTGAAGGGCGGGGGCAGGGACACGAACATCGTCACGAGCACGATTCGCATCACGATCACCGCCACGACGACAACCGCAATTTTGCCGAAATCAAGAAGCTCATTTCCAAAAGCAAATTGTCGGCCTGGGTGAGGGAAAAATCCGTTGCCGTCTTTCAGCGCATTGCGGAGGCCGAGGGCAAAATCCACGGCCTGCCGCCCGCGCGCGTGCATTTTCACGAAGTCGGCGCGGTGGATTCGATCGTGGACATTGTTGGCGCGTGCATCGCGCTTGAGATGCTCGGCAAACCGCGCGTGGCGGCCTCGCCGGTCGTCGAAGGGGTCGGCTGGATCGATTGCGCGCACGGGCGATTTCCCGTTCCCGCGCCGGCAACGCTGGCGATCCTCGGCGCACGGAACATCGGCGTGACCCAATGCGAAGAACCGCACGAGCTGGTTACACCCACCGGCGCGGCATTGCTGGCCGAGTTCGCCGAGAGTTTCGGGTCGATGCAAAATCTGGCCGCCGATCGGATCGGCCATGGCCTCGGCACGCGCGAAAACCAAACCCGTCCGAATGTCCTGCGGGCGGTGCTTGGAAAACGCTCAACTCTCAATCCTCAACCCTCAACTGCTTTGGATTGGGAAACCGACCGCATCGCGGTGCTCGAAACCAATCTCGACGACAGCAGCGGGGAAATTCTGGGTCATTTCACCGAAACCGCGCTGGCCGCGGGCGCGCTGGACGCTTTTCTCACCCCGGTTCAGATGAAGAAGAACCGGCCCGGCGTGCTGCTGACGGTTCTGTGCGCCGAGGCGGACGCGGACAAATTCAGCGAATTGATGTTGCGCGAATCCAGCGCGTTTGGAGTGCGGCGCACGTTGGCCGAGCGGCGAAAATTGCGCCGCGAGTTTGCCACGGTCAAAACCCGGTTTGGCCGGGTGACCATAAAACTTGGCAGGCTGGGCGGGAAAGTGATTCACACCGTGCCGGAATTCGAGTCGTGCAAAAGGCTGGCGGCGCTGGCAAAGGTTCCGTTGAAGAAAATATACGAAGCCGCCATTCAAAATGCCAAAACGCGGCCGTAACGCCGCTTGAATTTGCCGCCAATTATTTGCTTGCACGCGCGGCCGGAATGGCTTATTAATATGGTAGATTTTAAACTGGCCGTGCCAGTTTGATTGATGCGAATGCTTACAGTTATGACCGAACCGCCGGGGGTGTCTTGAGCCGCCCTTTTCTTTCACGTCATTCTTCGCCTGATTCGTTTGTCCGGGTCAATGGCAAAATCCGCGCCCGCGAAGTCCGGGTGATTGGAGTGGACGGCAAACAGCTAGGCGTCATTTCACTCAACGAAGCGCTGACCCTGGCGCGCCAGCATGGCGTGGACCTGGTCGAAGTCGCCGCCACCGCGACGCCCCCGGTCTGCCGGCTGGTGAACCTGGGCAAGTTCCGCTACGAAAAGGCCAAAAAGGAAAGGGAATCCAAAAAGCACCAGCACGCCTCCATCGTCAAGGAGGTCCAGCTCAGCCCGCGGATTGACCCGCATGACCTCGGGATCAAGGTGCAGCACGCGATTGGCTTCTTGAGCGAGGACATGAAAGTAAAAGTCGTCCTCAAATTCCGCGGACGCGAGATGGCGCATCAGGAATTTGGCTTTGAGGTGGTAAAGAAGTTTCTTGCCGAGATCGCGCCTTTCGGTCATCCCGATTTCAACCCGAAGCTCATCGGACGCGGCATCAACGTGATGATCAGTCCGTTGCCCCGCAACAAGCGCGCGAAAAATCCACATCAGATTGAAGGCGCGGTTCCGTCACTCAACAGCCACACGCCGAACGCCGACGCGTCGGCAAAGACCGGAATGCCCGTGTCCGGTGAATCGCCGGCAGATGGTTTTGCGAACAACCCGTTTGCAAAACTTCAGGTCTAGTCGCCGGCTGGAATCCGAATTCCGTTGGGGAGCACACCCCTCCCCGCCTTCGCCTCAGGCTTCGGCGCGGTCGCGTCGAAGCGAAGCGCAGACGGATCGGGTGTGGCTGGACGCGCCACGCGTCCAGCCTTTTGCGCGCGTGACGGGCACCGGAGTTCGGGAGATTTCGCTGCGTCCGATGTTTTCCGCGCGGGCGCGGAAAACCGCACCCGGGGCGGGTGCGCTCCCCCTCAACTTGGGAGTCCGGCTTGAACCGGGTCTGCCCGGCGCGGCTTGAAAGCCGCGGCTACTCGAATCTCCAGTCACCCAGCCAGTCCGGGAGCCGGCAATCGTCGCA
>JBEKEJ010000161.1:0-7189 GCA_050013895.1 Verrucomicrobiota bacterium
ACGCCTCGTGACCAACGCTCCCCTGATGAAAGCAATCTTTTGATCCATCGGTCGGACATCAAGCCAAGGCATGGGCCAAAGCCTATCCTCAACCTGTTACCGATGTCTTGATACTCTACAGCGCTGCGCTGTCCCCGCCCGCGTCCAGCGGGCGGAACGAATTGTGCGAGGGGTGGAGGCGCGCCCCGGGTCGGTTCCGCGCCTGAACGGCGCGGTGACGGCGCAGCGCGCCATCCCTACCAACTTCGGTTTTCGGGTTCAAGATGCGCACGGCCGGATTGGACGCATCCCAATTTGTATGCACGCGTTCGGTTCGGAAGGAACAATCGAAAATAGCCGGGCATTTCACCCCTTCATCGGATGTCTGGGTTCATGCGGGAAAGGTTTGGAAGAATCAAGTCCCACCGGGTCGGCTGGAATGAAACGCCGTTTTCAGCCGTTCCTGCGGGACACAGCTTTTTCGCTTGTCCAAAAACCAGGATGCGCCCGACCGAATCCCCATTTGATTCTCCGTTTTCAGGAAATCCGTTCCTTACTTCCACCGGAATGGCCATATGCCATCCCGGTTAAATGGTTGGCAGACTCAGTTCAAATCAAACAACAACACCTGTGCCTCGCCATTGCCGGCCAGTTCAAGTTTCGGTTCACCGCTCACAGCCGCGCCGTCGCCGGCGGCCAACCGCCTGCCGTTGAGTTCTACATTGCCTTCGGCCACGTGAACCCAGACATGTCGCCTCGGCTTGAGCTCATGCATCACCGCCTCGCTGTTGCTGAATTTCACCAGCCATAAATCGGCGTCCTGGTTGATGCGCAGGCTGCCATCGCGTCCCGATTTGCTGGCGACCAGGTTCAATCGCCCCGGCGTTGCGTCCGGATACGCCTTCTCTCCATAGGCCGGTTTGGCCCCGGATTTGTCCGGCTGAATCCAGATTTGCAGGAAATGAACCGGGTTCTTCGGCGACGGATTGAATTCGCTGTGCTCCACCCCCGTGCCCGCCGCCATGTATTGGAATTCGCCCGGCTTGATGATGCGCCCGTTGCCCATCGAATCGCGGTGCTCCAGCTCGCCGTCGAGCACATAGCTGATGATCTCCATGTCGCGATGCGGATGCCGGCCGAAACCCGCGCCGGCGGCGACGGTGTCGTCGTTGATCACGCGCAGATCGCGAAAACCCATCCATTGCGGATCGTGGTAGTTGGCAAAAGAGAACGTGTGGTAACTGTTCAGCCAGCCATGGTTGGCGTGGCCCCTTTCATTGGCTCTTCGAATCGTCATCATATTGCCCTAAGATGCCCTTGTTTGTAATCTCCGCAATCAGGCACTTTTGAGTGCCCGTTGCGCATGAATTTCAAGAGCGTGGAATGCGAGGTCGAACGCCTGCTGGCCGTGATTGGCGGGAAGTGGAAGGTGCTGATTTTGCGGGAACTGTTTCAAGGCGCGCGCCGCCACACCCAGTTGTGCCGGGCGCTGCCGGGCATCAGCCAAAAGGTCCTCACCGCCCAGCTTCGCGAACTCGAACTGGACGGCGCGGTGCAACGCAAGGACTTTGCCGCGAAACGACCGCACGTCGAGTATTCGCTGACGCCCTTCGGCGAAACGCTGCGCGGCTTGATTCTGCAAATGCACGACCTCGCCCGGCAAAACTGCGAGGTGCTCAAACGGCGGCCGCCGGCAGGACGGTTTGTGCGGACCAACCATTGAATCCCGCACCAGTGGATAACGAACCGTCGCTGGAACCGGAGCGCGGCGTTCACGCCGCTTCAGCGAGCGAAATGAAAGCGGGCCGGCAAATTTCAGCGCCTGGTCGCTGCGGAAGATGAAGCGGGCTGGAGACCCGCGCCGTTGCCTGATTCTGCAAGCTTCAACAACTGCGCTCCTTTGGCGTCCTGTGCGTTAAACGCCGGTTGACGCCGGCCGCAGGAGTTCAAATCGCGGCGCGGTCGGGCGCATTCAACCGGCATCCGGCTTTACGTTTTCCAGTTCGAGCTTGAGCGCGTGCAGCGAAAGGTTGATGTCGCGGATGAACGCGACCAGCGACAGAAACAGCGACGCCATGCACGCGATGAAAATGATGCTGACCAGGATTGCCAGTTCCGCGTGCCACAGCGCCGTCACGAACAGCACGATGATGAGCGCCGACGCCAGCAACGCGCTGAGGGCGGCCAGCGTGAGGCTCAAACGGATCAGCCGCGCGCGCCGGTAAATGATGGCCACCTGCGCCAGGACCTGGTGGCGGTCCTGCTCGGTGCGCTCCGGCAGTTCGCCCTTCAGTTGCCGGGCGCGGTCAATGGCGCGGCCGAGCCGGTTGGTCATCGTGAGCAACAGCAAACCCACGCCGGAAATCAGGATCACCGGCCCAATGGCCACCTGCAGCACCGGAATGATTTGATTGAGCGGAATTGTCGGCATGGTTCGGTTGATCGAAGACTGAGTATGGCCGAAATCCGGGGCTCGTGGCAAGAACGGGCGCGGAGCGCGGAGCATTGCTCCGCGAGGGCTTGAAACCAAGGCAATACGCGGAGCGATGTTCCGCGCTCCAATTACTGCAAAATATGCCGGTTCCCGCCCAGCGGGCAGTGCCTTATTTTGAATTTGAGGTAGGGTCATCGCGCTGCGGTGACCGCGCCGCGTGCAGCGGCGCAAAGGGAAGCAGCCCATACAGTTCCGCCCGCTGCACGCGAGCGGGGACGCCGCAGCGCAGCATCCCTACCACCCGCAAATTCAGTCACTACAGCCCAGCGCAATGGCTTGTCGCTCGCCCGGTCTTTGTTAAACTCTTCGCGATGCGATGTTTTGTTTTTTGCTTCTGGGTGGGCCTGACTGCTCAAATTCTTGGCGCCGAAATCAAAATTGATTTCAGCGATTTCGCGACCGGGCAAGCACCGGCTGGCTTTCACCCCGCGCTGGCCGGCAGCGGACAGCCGGGCCAATGGAAAGTCATCGAGGATGAAGTGCCGTCGCTGTTCCCTCCGCTCACCGCGAAGGCGCCCGCAACCACGCGCCGCTCCGTGCTCGCGCAACTGAGCCAGGATCCCGCCGACAACCGGTTTCCCATGCTCATCTACGACGGCGACACGTTCCAGGATTTCAAACTTTCGACGCGGTTCAAAATCGTCAGCGGCGGCGCAGAACAGATGGCGGGCATCGTGTTCCGCTTCCAAAACGCCTCGAACTTTTACGTCGTCCGCGCCAGCGCGCTGGGGCACAACCTGCGCTTTTACAAAATGGTCAACGGCCAGTTTGTGGACCCTTTCACGCTGGGCACCAACATCGCCGTCGGCGTCTGGCACACGCTGACCGTCCAGTGTGAAGGCACTCAAATCAACTGCCGGTTCGACGACGCCCTGGCAATGCCGTTGCAGGTCACCACCACGTTTGCCGCCGGGAAAATCGGTTTCTGGACCATGTCGGACGCCGTGAGCTATTTCGACAACACCACAATCGATTACAAACCGCGCGTGCCCGCGGCGCAGGCGCTGGTGAACGGCATCATGAAACAACAACCGCGCATTTTGACACTGCGCCTCTATGCGCTCGATGGTCAGGGGGGGACGCGCATCATCGCCAGCAACGATGAAAAGGAGATCGGCCAGCCCGGAACCGACGCGGAAAAAGCCGCCATCACCGACGGCACGGTTTCATTCGGCAAAAGCGTCGGCGTGGTGGCCGTCACCCTGGCCCTCCGCGACCGCAACGGCGATCCGATGGCGGCGCTGCGGGTGCGGCTGAAATCATTTCCGGGCGAAACGCAGGACAACGCAGTGGCCCGCGCCACGCTGATCCTCCATCAAATGCAGGCGCAGGTCTCAACCTCCGAAGACTTGATGCAGTGAACCATCCCGCAACTGCGTGGCGGCGGGAGAAATGTGAAAATGGGTTCTCATCCTTCGACCTTCGGGCCGGGTGCCAACGTTGACCGGAGCGCCGGCCTCCAGCGCGGCACAACTTCATTTTTTCCGGGAAAACGCCGCGTCGAAAGCTGCCGCGTTCGGGGTGAAATCCAGGCCAAACCGTGGGGTCAAGCGCGTGATTCCAACCGGGCAAACAAAATTCGCGAGGCCCTTGTGAAGTTTTCCGTTGACAGTTTTCCTCCGGTCGCGAGCATTTGGCAAATCCACAACATGAACAGCCGTCACGACAAAATTCTATTCTGGGGCTGCTTCATTGCCATCATCACCACGAGCTACGCTTTCATCAGCCGCATGATTCTGTGCGGCGGACAATTCGTCACTGACTTCGGTCTGGATAAGGTTTCCGTCGGCGAACTTCAGGGTGCCGGCCTATGGCCGTTCGGCGTGAGCATCATCGTGTTCAGCCTGTTCATTGACCGGATTGGTTACAAAGCGGCCATGATTTTTTCCTTCGTCAGTTATTTCCTCTACACGGCGCTGGCCTTTGCCGCTTATGGTTCCATTCACGGTTTGAGCGGTGACGCGCTCATCGCGGGGCAGAAGCACGGTTATCAATTGCTTTACTGGGGCAGCATCATTCTCGGCCTGGGCAACGGCAGCGTGGAGGCTTACGCCAATCCCATTGTCGCCACGATGTTCAACACGGACAAAACGAAATGGCTCAACCGGCTCCACGCCGGCTGGCCGGGCGGACTGGTGCTCGGCGGACTGTGCACCATCGCGCTGGCGAACCATGCCGACTGGCGGCTGACGCTCGGACTCATTTTGATTCCCGCGTTCATCTTCTTTTTCATTCTGGTCAGTTTGAAAATTCCGAAAAGTGAGCGCGAACAGGCCGGTGTCAGCTATCTGGCCATGCTCAAGGAACTCGGCGCCTTCGGCGCGTTGGTGGGATTTGGGCTGGTCTTCGCGCAACTCGGACAGGTATTCGGCTGGAGCCACGGGCTGGTTTGGGGACTTACCGGCGCGGTCGTCGCCATTTTTGTCATCATTACCAAATCCTTTGGCCGCCTCATCCTCGCGTTTCTCATCATCATCATGATGCCGCAGGCGACAACGGAACTGGGCACCGACGGCTGGATCACGTCGCTGATGCAAACTCCGATGCAAGCTGCCGGACACAATCCGGCGTGGGTGCTGGTTTATACGTCGGCCATCATGGTGGTTTTGCGTTTCTCCGCCGGGCCGCTGATCCATAAACTTTCTCCACTCGGTCTGCTGGCGGCCTGTTCTGTGTTGGCGGCGGTGGGCCTGGCGGCGCTTTCCCGGACCAGCGGCGCGGGCATGTTCACCATTTTTGCCGCGGCGACACTTTACGGCGTCGGCAAAACCTTTTTTTGGCCGACCATCCTCGGTCTGACTTCGGAACAATGCCCGAAAGGCGGTACGCTCACGTTGAATACGGTGGGCGGCATCGGCACGTTGGCCGTCGGAATTCTCGGCGCGCCGTTCATCGGCTATTTGCAGGAATCTTCCGCGACAAAACAATTGGAGTCCGCAAATCCGGCGCTTTATCAGACCGTGACCGTGCAGAAGCATTACCTGCTGGGCGCTTACAAGGCCATTGACCCGGTAAAAGTCGCCGCCGTTGCCGACATCAGTTCAAACGAACAAATCAAAACCGCGACGACGACCGGCCAGTTCAGCGCGCTCGGGAAAATGGCGCTGTTTCCGGTGTTCACGTTCGCCTGTTATGTCGCGCTGATTTGGTATTTCAAATCGCGCGGCGGCTACAAGCCCGTCCGGCTCGATGCAACCTGAAACCCGCAGCCGGAGTGGCCACCAGGAGGCAAGAGGCACTTTAAGTTTATGGCACCGGCTCTCCGCGGGCGGCCACCAATAACTGGTACCATTCCTCGCGAGTCAACTCGACATCGTCCGCTTTGACGGCATCGCGAATCCGTTCGGGGTTGGTTGAACCGATGATGGGAACAATCTTGCTGGGATGTTTCAGCAGCCAAGCCAGGGCCACCACGCTGCTGCTGACGCCACGGGCGCGGGCAATTGAATTGAGCACGGATAAAACTCCATTCGCGCGGTCCGGCGATGACGTTTTCCCGCCGTCACCTTTGAAGACATTGGCCAATGGAGTCCAGGCCAGTGGCGTCATTTTTTCAATCAAGCATTGGTCCAGTGTTCCATCCGTGAAACAATCCAATTTCGCAAGGCTGATTTCAACCTGATGCACGATCAGCGGCATCGGGCAGGCCGACTGCAAGGCCGTGATCAGGCTGGGGCGGAAATTGCTGACGCCGAAGTAGCGGGCTTTTCCCGATTGCCGCAATTGCGAAAATGCCGCCGCGACTTCCTCCGGGTCCGCGAGAAAGTCGGGCCGATGGAGTTGATAAAGGTCAACCGTTTCGACCTGCATCCGCTGGAGCGATTCTTCGCAAGAGCGGACAATGTGCGCCGCTGAAAAATCATAGTGCCGCTGGTCCGTCGCTTCCGACCCGCCCGGGAAGCAAATGCCGCATTTGGTCGCGATGATGATTTTTTCGCGCATGCCGGGCACTTGCCGGAGCGCCTCGCCGAATATCCGCTCGGCGTGTCCGCAGCAGTAAATGTCCGCGTTATCAAATAAATTGTATCCCGCTTCAAGCGCGGCGATCACCGCGCGGCGGCCCTTGGCCTCGGCTTCCGGTTTCACTTCGGAGGGATTCATGGTTCCCGGCAGGCGCCAGCAACCGTAAGCCAGCCGGGTGCTGAGCAGCGAACTTACGCCCAAAGTAGTGGTTTTCATGAATTAATAATGACAGTTCAGAATCAGAATTGGCCGGCGCAAAGTCAAGTCTGTTGGAACTTTGGCCGTGTTCTAATTTAGCCCGGAGCGCGGATTGTCTTCAATCCGCAGCGGCTGGATATGTGGTGCGTGCTGCGAGTTGAGATAACTCGCGCTCCGAGCCGGCAGCGCGAATTTCAACTTGGATTTTCCCAGGTTTGCGACGGCTCCTACTCGAAATTCGTCATTTGCGGAAGCACGCGAAAGCCCCGGGTTTTGATTCCCAGGTAGATCAAGCCGGCGACGAACCAGATTCCTCCGGCAATCTTGGCCGGCATTGCCAGTCCCAACCAAATTCCCAGGCAGAACAGAAACCCCAATCCGGGCAGGAGCACGTCCCAGACGAAATGCCGTTTGTGTTGCGGTTGTCCAACGATGTAGAACTGCCAGAACGTGGCGAAGTTTACGCCCATGAATCCTAAAAAGGCTCCGAAATTCAGGATCTCTCCTGTCAGCTCAAGGTTCATGAACAGTGAACCCACATAGGCGACCAGGCCG
>JBEKEJ010000162.1:0-7077 GCA_050013895.1 Verrucomicrobiota bacterium
GGCCGAGGGCATTGCCAAGAGCAAGGTGCAATTCCGCCGATTCAGGCTCAAGTGCCAGGCCCTTTCGAAAATAGTCAACCGCCCTGTCCACCCGCTTTTGATTGAGAAGCACATTGCCGGCAAAATAGTCCGCCGTCGCATGGGCTTCAACGCCCGCCAAAATGTTAAAGGCAACCGAATAGGCCAGCAGCAGGCACCAGCCCAGGCGGGCCGTGCGCCGCCAGACTGGTGCATCCGCCCATGCACGCTCCAAACCCAGAATACCAATGACGGCCAGTAGCATCAGCGCTGGCAGAAAATCCAACTCGTAGCGGCTGCCGGCCGAGAAAAAGAGGCAAAGGGTCAACGCACAAATCACAAAAAGCAGAGACACAACCGCCACGAACCAGCGCAGGGCGGAAACCGCCATCGCCGGCCTGCCCTTCCATGTCATCGGCGCGGCCAGGGCCAGCCACACCAGCGGATAGTTGGCCAGTATCCCGCTGTAAGGTTCTCCCGTCCCACAATAGCCCGATGGCAAAGGCGGCAGCGGCGGAGCCTGTAAAAAAGGAAAATGACCGGTCCAGTACATCGGTTCCAAAAAATAGAAGCGAAAGTTGAACCAGAGGTAATGCAGACTGAATTGCCGGGCGGCGACCTGACGGTAGCTTGTCAATTGATAGTGCCACCCAAATTCGAACGGGCTGCCGAAGCGCAGGGTGTTGTAAAGCATCAGTCCCAACCCAATCAGCATCACCGGACCGACCGCCGCCATTAACAACAACCCAACCCGCCGACGTGAAGCTGGTTCAGTCGCCGCGCGCCATGCCTGAGCCACCGGCAGCAACAGGATGATTGCCCCAAATAACAACGATGGTCGCGACCCTATCGCCAATCCATAAGCCAGACTTGCCAACAGCAGCCACAGAATCCGCCGTTTCGGCTCATGCAATGCACGCCAGACCGCCGCCAACGTCAGCATGGTGAACGCAAACGCACAACCATACGCAACTTCATACACATCACAGCGCGATAGAACTTCCGGTATGCCCGTGGCAAAGCCCAGCGCGAGCACGCCGACCGCTGCCACCCAGACACTAACTTCTGGAAAGTAACGCCGCCAGACCGCACGTAATAGACCCGCAGCAACCAGGAAGCCCAGCGCATAAAAGATGATGACCGCATTCTTATGCAGGAGATAGTGGCCGGTCAGAGCCACATACGGCCAGAAAAGCACCAAAGCGGGCGTGACTCCAAAATACAGGTATAACTTCCCTTTGTAATAACTCATCTCATATGAGGGATAACGCGTATCCCACACATAGGATGCGTTGATGGCAGGATCATAGGGATCGGTGAGTTGGGTGAGCGCGGGCGGCGCGTCTCTCTTCACGTTGAGTTGCCCGGCACGAAAACCCTGCACCAATAGATTATAGTAGGAATCTTCCGCACGCGGGCTTGCCAACTCGAAGTAGCCCGATTCAGCGCTCCAAGCTAAGATCCCAACTACCAAGGCGCAAGCCAACCCAAAGACGACGTGGCGCATCCATCGGATATCACCTTCAGGGGCGCTCGTCTTTCTGGAACTTAATTTTCCGCTCATCATCCAAGTGATAAATTACGAAATACCCCCGGTTTCTGCATCGGTAAAGGATAAACGGCAATCGCCAAACAGACTTTTATGCTGAGGCGTGCAGTCGAACCGGCCATGCTTATCCTGACTGTATCAGAACCCGGAAGGCGCGCCCCAGATGTTCCGGGTGGGTCAGCGTTTGGAATTGCCGCGCTTGTTTCGCGCCCCACCCGTCTTCGCTTCCGCCTCCGCCAGACTTCGGCGAGACAAGGCGATTCGACGCGGCAAGTCGGCCAAACTTCTTATCCTTCGAGGCCTTCTCCACAATTCGCGTCAGAAATTGCGCCTGGGTTGAAAAACTTTCCGTCTCCAAACCGCACGCTTCGCCGATCGATTGGATGGTGGAAAAATTCACATGCGCCGTAAGGTCCTGTTTGCCAACGTTCGCCAAAAGGTCGTCCGTGGCGTGATGGCGAAAATAGGCGCGCAACGTGCCGTGCGTCCGGCCCGGTGAAAACAATTCGTCATCCGTCAGGCCATAATCAATGGTCAGCAAGCGTCCGTGTTCCAAAATGTTTGCGGCTACACGCCACCAGTTTTCGGCGTCGGGGCACGTTTCGATGGTGTAGCCGTCGGGAAGCACTTCACAAAGCGTGGGAGCCGGCATCCGGGGTCTGGCGTCCGGGGTTCGAATTTTTGCCCAGACGAATTTTTCGCCTGCGAGCGCAACGCCCCACTCAAACCACGTTTTGTTTTTGGCGTCCCAGCCGAAACGGTGGACGGGCATGGCGTCGAGGAGTTCGTTGCTGAAAATAACGCCGTTGAACCGTTGACTGGTTGAATTGTTGAACCGGGAAAGCCAGCGAACGCGCGGCGCAAAATGTTTTAACGTGTCTTTCTGCCATGCCTGCCGGCGAAGAGACGGTTCGACAATGTTGTATTCGATTCGCCCGAACAATTCCGACCGCGCCGATTGCAGCCAGGTCAAAATATCCCTGGCCAGTGTTCCGTCATGCGCGCCCGCTTCAACAATGTTGAGAGTTGAGGGTTGAGGGCCGAGGGATCTGATTTCGTCGAGCCATCCGGCGAATTGGAACGCCAGGAGTTGGCCGAAGAGGTCACCGGCGCTGACGCTGGTGTAAAAATCGCCGCGGCGGCCGGGGCTGTCTTTTTTCATTTCGTAATATCCAGAATCAGGACAGTAAAGAGCGAGTTCCATGAAGCGCGCGAACGGCAAAACGCCATGTTCGGCTATTTCGCGGCGGATGATTTCGGCGGGCGCGTTCATAACTTGCAGTGTGGCGCGGCTCTAGCTAGTGTTCCGACAACGAAAAAGTTTTATGGCCAAGATAGATGCGTTTTTCAACCTGATGTTTGAACAGAAGGCGTCTGACTTGCACATGGCCTGCGGAAACCCGCCCATGCTGCGCATCAACGGCGATCTTCAGCGCGTGGATTTTCCGCCACTCGAAAACGACTCGCTCAAGGCGATGCTTTACGAAATCGCGCCGGACTACAAGATCAAACAGTTCGAGGAAACCGGTGACGTGGATTTCGGCTACGAGATTCCGAACATCTCGCGTTTCCGTGTCAACTTTTACAACGAGAAGAACGGCGTCGGCGCGGCGTTCCGGCAAATTCCCAGCCGCGTGCTTTCGTTTGAGGATTTCGAAAAACTCGAGGTGCCCCTCCCTTCGGTGCTGAAAAAATTTTGCATGCTCAATCGCGGACTGATCGTGGTCACCGGCCCGACCGGCTCGGGCAAGTCCACCACGCTGGCGGCCATGGTGGATTATGCGAACCGGAATCGCAAAGACCACATCATCACGCTCGAAGACCCGATTGAATTCGTCCACGAAAGCAAAAGCTGCCTGGTGTGTCACCGCGAAGTCGGCGTCCACACCAAGTCCTTTGCCACGGGACTGCGCGGTGCGTTGCGCGAGGATCCGGACATCATTCTCGTCGGCGAAATGCGCGACCTGGAAACCATTGAACTGGCCATCACGGCGGCGGCCACCGGCCACCTGGTCTTCGGCACGCTGCACACGCAGAGCGCCTCCAAAACGGTGGACCGTATCATTGACGTTTTTCCCGCGGACCAGCAAAACAAAATCCGCCAGACGCTCTCCGAGGCATTGAAGGGCGTCGTGGCCCAGACGTTGTTCAAGCGCAAGGACAAGAAGGGCCGCGTGGCCGCATTTGAAATCCTGGTCTTCAACACCGCCGTCGCCAATCTTGTGCGCGAAGGCAAAACACATCAAATCCCCGGCATGATCCAGGTCGGCAAAAAGATCGGCAACCAGCCGCTGGACGATCACATCATGGAGCATGTGCGGATGAAGCGCATTTCGCCGGAAGACGCCTATGACAAGGCGCTGGACCGGAAAAAATTCCGCGCGCTGCTGGCGCACCCGCCGGAAGACGAAGACGCCACCTGATTATGCGACGACCCGAGCTGGACCAAATTTTGACGGCGATGCTGGCATCGCAACCGGAGGTTTCCGACGTTTTGTTCACGGTGGGTCGCCCGCCGCAGGTCGAGGCTTATGGCGAACTCAAGCCGGTGGTCCTCGATCCGCCGATTGACAAGCTCACGCCATATCAAACCGAAACCATCGCGCTGAACATCATCGGGGATAATCTCTGGCAGGTGGAAGATTTGCTGCGCCATGGTTCGTGCGACGCGTCCTACGGGCTTTTGGACGTGGCCCGTTTCCGTGTCAACGTATTCGCGCAGCGCGGAAATTATTCCATCGTCTGCCGCCAGCTTAATTCGGCCATCCCGACGCTGGAAAAACTGAAGTTTCCGGACATTTTCAAGGAAATCCCCAAGGAAAAGACCGGTTTGATCCTTGTCACGGGCGCGACCGGTTCCGGCAAATCCACCACGTTGGCCGCCATTCTCAACGAAATCAATCGCACCAAGCCGGTCCATATTGTCACGCTGGAAGATCCGATTGAATACCTTCACACGCACGATCAGGCCACCTTCAACCAGCGTGAACTGGGCATTGATTTTGATTCGTACGTCAACGGCCTGCGCGCCGCGTTGCGCCAGGCGCCGAAAGTGATTCTGGTCGGCGAGATGCGCGACCGCGAGACGGTGCGCATCGCGTTGAGCGCGGCGGAAACCGGCCATCTGGTCTTGAGCACGCTCCACACCATCAACGCCGGCGAAACCGTCAATCGTATTCTGGGCATGTTCGAGCCTGAGGAGCAGGAACAAATCCGCGTCCGGCTGGCCGATTCGCTGCGCTGGGTCGTTAGCCAGCGGCTCGTGCCTAAAATCAGCGGCGGGCGCCACGCCCTGCTCGAAATCATGGGTGCCAACCTGCGCACGCAGGAAACCATGCGCCTCGGCGAAAGCGAAGGCAAAACGTTCTACGAAATCATCGAGGCCAGCCATCCGTTCGGGTGGCGCACATTCGACCACGCCTGCCTCGAAGCCTATGAACAAGGTTTCATCACGGAGGAAACCGCCATGCTTTATTGCACCAAACGCAGCGTCGTTTCGCGCGGCCTGGACAACATCAAAAAGAGCCGCGGCGAAATCACCAGCCCCGCCGGCTCGTTGCGGATGAAATCAACGCCCAGCGAAAAGCCCCCGGTCCTTAAAATCAAGTAATCCAAACACCATGAACGGCTCATTCGATTTCGTCAGCACCGCGGACAAACCGGCCTTGATCGCCTTTTCCACTCCGGAATGGTTGGAGACCGCGAAAGGCGCCCTGATCGAGCTGGGCTACAAGGTTCACACCGCCGCCACCCACAGCGATTTCCTCGTGCGCTTCGGCCAGGTGCGTTATCAAGTCGTCATCCTCGAGGAACGGTTCGGCGCGAACAGCATCGAGGAGAACCTCACACTGAAGGCGTTGCAACAAATGCCCGTTGGCCAGCGCCGCCACGCTACCATCCTCTTGCTCGGTGACTCGTTTCAAACCTTTGTGCCGATGGAAGCCTTCGAACAAAGCGTCCACGCCGTCGTCAACAGCTCCGAGATGTTCCTGCTCCGGCAGCTCGTCGAAAAGGCGGTCGCCGACAATGACATTTTTCTCCACAGCTACCGCGACGTCCAGAACCGGGTTTACGCCAGTGACGGCCGCCTCTAACGGTCGCGGCTATTGATGAAGGTTTCCGCCGGTCAATTCCATGACCCGTCTCGATCAAGCGTTGGTTGAACACGGCCTTTGCGAAAGCCGCGAAAAAGCCAGACGCGCCGTCCTCGCCGGCCAGGTCCGCGTCAACGCCCGGCCCGCCCGCAAACCCAGTGACCCGGTCAAGCCCGATGACGCCCTCACGCTCCAAGCCGGTGAAAAATATGTCAGCCGCGGCGGCCACAAGCTCGAACACGCGCTCAAACACTTTCAGCTCGACGTGGCAGGGCGGGTCGCTCTCGACCTCGGCGCCTCCACCGGCGGGTTCACCGATTGCTTGCTCCAGCATGGCGCGGCGAAAGTCTTTGCCGTGGACGTCGGCCTGGGACAGCTCGCCTGGAAGCTCCGCCAGGACCCGCGTGTGGTCGTGATGGAAAAGACCAACGCGCGCCTCTTGACCGCGGTTCAATTCCCCCCGCCCTTCGTCCCCGTGGACCTGGCGGTGATTGATTGCTCATTCATTTCGCTGCGCAAAATCCTGCCCGCCGCCGTTCCGTTGTTGACACCAGCCGGCTTGATCGTCGCGCTCATCAAACCGCAGTTTGAAGCCGGCAAGGCCGAGGCCGATCGGGGCCGCGGCGTGATTCGCGACGCCGCCATCCATGAACGGGTCCTGGGCGAACTGCGAAATTTTGTCGCCAAGCGGTCTGGCCTTTGCTGGCGCGATGTGGTTGAATCCCCCCTGCTCGGCCCCGCCGGCAATAAAGAATTTTTGGTGCTGATTGAAAAAATTCGCTGACCAAATCAAACGCGTCGGCCTCATCGGCAACGCCGAAAAGCCCGACTGCGCCGGCATCCTGCGCAAGGCCGCGCGGCTCATCCGGCGCGCCGGACGCGAGGTGCTTCACACTGCTGACACCGCCGCGCTGGCGCGCGAGGCCGATTTGCTGCTCGTCTTCGGCGGCGACGGCACCATGCTGCACGTCGCCCGCGAAATCGCCGGCTCCACCACCCCCATGCTCGGCATCAACATCGGCGGCCTCGGCTTCCTCACAGCCGTTCCATCCGACGGACTGGCCCACGCGCTGAACCACATTTGGAAGGGCGAATTTCAATACGAATCCCGCGTCCTGCTCGAAGCCGGCGGGACCTGCAATGGCCACCTCGTTCGCGAAAACGCGCTCAACGACATCGTTGTCAGCCGTGGCGTCGTTTCGCGGCTGATTGGCCTGGACGTGAGCGTGAACGGCGAATGGATCACACGTTACCGCTGCGACGGCCTGATTGTCAGCTCGCCGACGGGTTCGACGGCCTATTCACTCGCGGCGGGCGGCGCGGTGATTTTTCCGACCGCCGACGTTCTTGCGCTGGTGCCCATCTGCCCGCACGCCATGTCGAACCGCCCGCTGATTTTGCCGCTGGCCTCGACCA
>JBEKEJ010000163.1:0-7019 GCA_050013895.1 Verrucomicrobiota bacterium
GCGCCAGCACGAGCGGAAAGAGAAAATACTGGCTGTCGCGCAGGCGCAAGGGGTGGTCGTAGGCGGATTGGGAGCGCAAAAGAATTTGCGCGGTCGGAATGATTCCCGCCGCCAGATACACGCGGCTGGCTTCAAACGAAATCGGGGCGCGCGTCTGGCGGTGGAAGCCTTCAATGGCGACCGTGCCGGAACGTTCGCGCAAGAACGTGACGATGATGTCGCGTTGATACGAGAAATTGTTTCCGGCGCGCAATTCGCGCACGATGTCGGCGCTGTTGAAAATGCAGCCGTAAGGGCAGCCGGACATGCAGAAGCCGCAATAGACGCAGCCGATGCCGCGGGGACTGTCGGCGGCGCGCATGGCCAGCCGCGCCCGGCCAAACCGCCAGCCGCGTTTGCACAGGGCGTCGCGATGGCGATTAAGATTATGGAGCAGCAACCTGGCTTGCTGGCTGGGCTGGAGCACGTGCGGCCGGTCGCAATGCAACGGGAACCATTCCTCCAGATCGTCGTGTTGGGCGGACAGCCCGGTGAGTTCGAGCACGGCGCGGTAATGCCTTTCCAATTGCGCACTCTTGACGGGCCAGCCGGCGATGTCCGCGTCCCGATAGGGCAGCAGGGTCGCACCCCAGACGTTGCTGAGGCCGCCGAGCGCCAGCGACGGCCGCACGCTGGTGCCCCGGCCCTGCCACGGAATGTGCGTTTCCGTGTCGCGGTAGGGAAAGTCCGAACCAAAGGCCAGCTTGAGCGGAATGCCTTTGGCGCCGGCGGCCAGGTCGCCTTTCAGTTTGGCGCGCTCGCCCCGCTGCCAGGCGGAAGGTTTCGTGCCGGCAAATTGACGGACGATTTGGGCGCGGTCGGGTTCCAATTCGAGGCCGGCATCCAGCATCAACACAGTTGCGCCGCGCGCCAGCAGCGCCTTGGCGCAAGCAACGCCCGCCGGACCGGAACCGATGACGCAATGCATATTTTCCCTTCGCCGAAAGAACTTCGACTGGTGTGAATGGTGCCCGCGACAGGACTTGAACCTGTACGGTGTTACCCACTAGAACCTGAATCTAGCGCGTCTGCCAATTCCGCCACGCGGGCTTTATAATTAACTGCTTGCAAACCAAAAACCGATCATTCTCACCATTGTACCCCGCCTTTGCACCTTGCGACCGCAATTCCGTTGAAAATGCGCCGTGAATATGCCCGCCCAAAGGCTTATGGCAAGCTGATTTGTTAAAATGTCGGCTGTTTCACTGGAGCCAAATCTGGCGCCTTGGCAACCAGAACGCACGGGGAAGTGAAAGCTCCCCTTCTGCCGAAGTTCTGTGTCTCGACCTAAAATTAGTCAAAGGTATGACTGAATTAACTGAAAAGCAGTTGCAGAAGTTCCCGAAAGACCTAACGGAGATTCAGCGACCCATTTGTGGAATAAAAATGCTCATTTCGCTTGCGCAAAGTGGTGGCCGGGTCAATTCGATCTTTCGCGGCTGGTTTTGATTCGCCCGGCGACCGGTAGCTATTGTTCTTGACAAACCTCCCCGCCTGTGAGAAAAGGAGATACTCTAGAAAATCTGGCGACCTCATGAGTGCAAGACGCAATTTGTCGGCGAGGTGTCATCACTTCAACTCCGCTCTACAGGTTGATTCCACACGCGCTCCATGGCCCAGTTCTCTTGCCAGTGGCATCTACCCAAACCAAACCGCGAAGCAAATGGACAAACGATCCAGTTAACCCGAACGCCGATTATGAAAACAACAAACCTCCTTGCCTCCCGGACGGACGAAGCCAAATCGTCGTCTGCTATTACCCACCCATTCTGGCCGAGTTGGCGATCGCCAGCGCAGGTGGGGGTTCTGCTGTGCCTGGTCGTGCTGTGCATGCCACAGGCCTGGGCTCAGCCTTCCAGTATCTGGAACGATACAACCGTTCCGGCTTTTGCTGCGGCCGATGATCCGAATGCGGTCGAGGTTGGGCTGAAGTTCAGGAGTGCCGTGGACGGGACTATCATGGGGATCCGCTTTTACAAGGGCCCTGGCAACACGGGAACGCACGTAGGCAATTTGTGGACGTCAACCGGAACGCTCCTGGCGAGCGTGATCTTTGACTCTGAAACGGCCTCGGGCTGGCAGCAGCAGGTGCTGGCAAGTCCAGTGCCGATCAGCTCGAACACGACCTACGTTGTGTCCTATTACGCCCCGGCGGGCCGGTATGCGTACAATCTGGGGTATTTTGCGGCATCCGGGGTGGATAACTACCCCCTGAGGGCGCTGGCGAATGGCGAGGACGGGCCCAACGGAGTCTTTGCTTACAGTCCAAGCAGCACCTTTCCAAATCAGAGCTACGAAGACGCCAACTACTGGGTGGATGTGATGATGTTGCCCAGGTGTGCAGGCGATACGACGCCACCGACGATCATCGGCCCACCAGACGTAATTTTGCCGTGCGCCGACTGCAACACGGATCCCGCCAACACCGGGACCGCCACAGCCACAGACGATTGTGGTGCTATGGTCTCCTACAGCGACGTGGTCAGCGGCATCTGCCCGAAAGTCGTGACGCGAACGTGGACCGCGACCGATGGGTCTGGGAACACGGCCAGTTCGGTGCAGACCATCACCTGCCTCCCTCCCAGCCTGGTGACCGACGGCTCTGGATGCATTTTTGACCGCGATCCGACCACACCCGTGCAGGACTTCCGGTTGCTCTTCGTTCAAGATCCACAGAACTGGCCGTGCTACAAACTCGTCGCCAGTAATCCGGGGCAAATCTTCTACAACGTGTTCGGCACGGGCAGCCCGGGCCAGCAGGTCACGTTCAACATCACGCTGCCGTATCCTTATGTCACGCAGGGAGCCAATCCGATCCATGCCTACGACTGGGTGACTGTGACAAACGAGGGCGTTCAGCAGTGCCTGACATCGGGCGACACTTTCTTCGTCAGTTCACAGCAGGTTAAACTTGCTGCCTATGGGAACGGACCAAGCGCATCCACAACCATCCCGGTTACATTAACAGTTCCGGCTTCAGGCTTCGTTCACCTCGCCATCCATCTCGACTACGGACTCAAGGGTTCGAGCGGCTTCACGAAAAATGTTTCTGACGACGCCGTGGATTGCGCCACCGGCACAAAAGTGCTGATTCCCAATCATGGCAGCTACAGCTTCTCAGTGAGCGGAGCGCAAAGCGGGGCAACGAGCATCGAAAACAACAACGCGTTCAAGCGAATTCCGGGCATTGGCGGCTTGGTGCTGTACGCCGACACAATGGATCCGGTGCCGGGGACCGCCGTGATTTTGAAAAATGCGAAGGGCGTGGCGGCAGGCTCCGGAGTCACCGACGCAGATGGTTTTTACATGATTGCCTACAAGAACACGGGGAAGGCAGCCACTTACTATGTGTCCATCGCCACACCGCCACCGGGAGTTTATACGGTGACGAAGGCAACGAATCTCAAGGCCAACGCATACGTGGAGGTCGATTTCTCGGTGCCGTAGACCAAAATAGACAGCCTCCCGAGACGCGACCATTCGCGCCGGGCCCTTTGAGGTCGGCGCGCGCGCTGACACCACTTTCGAGAATGACCCGGTTTCGGACAAGGGACAAAAGCATCTTTCTTATTCGCTGGATTGAGGCTGACAGAAAAAGTTGAACGAGCTCCCGAATTTACCCTTGTCTTTTCGTTTTCAAGCTTTCCGGCCTGGCTGTGGGCGGGTTTGGCGTTTGAGCGCCGCCCCAGGCGCAGTTGCTACGAAACCATTTTGCGGTTGGCCAGAATTTCCTGTTCCGCCGCGATGAGGGAGTCGCGCATGGCTTCGGGATCGGGCGCCTCGCGCAGCCGATCGAGCAGTTTGGTTTTCTGCACGATAAGGCACAGGCGGGCCAGGGTGTGCAAATGCAGCCGGTCGTCCTGGCAGCAAATCAGGAAGAACACATGCGTTGGCTGGCCGTCGGGCGCGCCGAAATGGATTTCCTGGACCGGCCGTCCCACCACCATGAACGAAGTCTCAAACAGGTAAGGATCATGAGACCGCGGGTGCGGCAGCGCCAATCCGCCCGGCAACGCCGTGGAACACAATTCCTCGCGCGCCTCCAGGCTGGCCAGCAGGGCTTTGGGATCGCAGAGGTTCCCGGTTTTTTCCGCGAGCGCCACCAGATCGCGCAGGACGGACGCCTTGGTTTTGGACGTCATGGCCGACGCGACGGCCCCCGACCGGAGCATTTCCGGCAGGATGGATTCTTGCGGCAGGATTTTCCGTGTGTGGCGCGTGGACTCCTGATGATAATCAGCCAGCCCCTGGCCGGGCAAACCGAGGATGCGCTGCGAGGCCCATGCGTCAATTTCGTTCTTGCGAAACATGATCCGGTCGCCGCGCTTTTCAAAAGGAATTTCGCGGTTTTTCACCCGCTCCTCAATGTCCGCGGGCGTGAGGTGCAAATAATTGGCGACCCCGTCAAGATCAAGCAGTCGGTACGGCATAAAGGCGCGCGTCGTGACGCGCTTTGATTCAACACCAAAACCGCTCTGGCGACAACTCGCTTCGCGCGCCGCCGGGTGCGGAGAGTTCGTACCATCGGCCCCGTGGCCGCGGTCAACCCAAGCCGCGTTGCCTACGTTCACCTTTACACGCCGACAGGGCGAACCATAATCTCGGTGCATGACCAATGCCGTTCCATTACCGAAGCGTTTTGCGTTTTATCAGATGCTCGCTTTTTTTCTTGGCGCGCTGCTGTTTGCCGGTTGTGGCAAGCCCGCCGATACTTCCAAAAGTGACGCTACCACAACCACCAATGCGGCGTCGCCGGTTGCGGGGCCGGGCCCGAATGAAAAAATCTGCTTTGCCTGCGATGGAACAGGCATGGTGAAATGCCCCGCGCCTGGATGCGTTAACGGCCAGGTCGATTGTCCCGGCCCTTGTTTGAAACTTTCCAAAGGCATTTGGAGACACACCGATATTGACGGAAAACCATCCGACGTTTTGTGGCAGATTTTCAATTCGCCCGACGGTCGTGAGACTTTCGCCGTTAGCGAGCATCACCTCGGAGAAGTCTTGGTCTATCAAGGTGGCCAATTCCAACTCAATGGCAAATGCAAGATTTGTGGTGGTACCGGCAAGGCGACCTGCAGTGTCTGCAAGGGAACGGGAAAGGTGACCTGTCCGGTTTGCGACGGGAAAAAGTTTATTCCGATCGCCTGGACGCCCACGGATAACCCGTATTTCAACAGCCAGCCCGATGTGATCCGGCTCGCGGATGGGCGTGTGATACTGGGCCGGGTGGCTGCGTCGTCTGGCGAAGATAGGACGATCGTAACACGCGACAAGAAAGTCCTGCACGTAAATGCCTCGGATATCCTGCCCAAGGCCGGGACCAATTCTCCCGCAGTTCAAACTTCGCCAGCAACCTGACTTCGCGCGGAAAACGAAAGCTGGCGACTGACATTTGACAGATTCGGAAATGGGTTTACTTATTACCAATCGCCGGAAACGGCGGGGTTGTAACATGAAAATTGCGGAAAAAGACTTTGGCGTGTTGCCGGTGACAAATCAGTCGGCAGCGTTGGACATCGAGTCCACAGTCCACAGTGGGCCAGTGTCGGACAGGCCGTTGCTGGATGCGTATTCGGATGCCGTGGTCAACGCGGCGGAGGCGGTCAGCCCGTCTGTGGTGAAAATTGATGTGCACAAAGGCAATGCAGGGCGCAATGGTCCCGCATGGCGGGACGGCAGCGGGTCGGGGTTCATCATCACGCCGGACGGGTTCGCCCTCACCAACAGCCACGTCGTCCACGGCGCGGACGGGATTGAAATCGCACTGGCCGATGGCCGGCGACCGGAGGCGCGCGTCGTCGGTTCGGACCCGGAAACGGACCTGGCGGTCATCCGAATTTACGCGCCGGACCTCAAACCGGTGAGCCTGGGCGATTCGAACCGGTTGCGCGTGGGCCAGCTTGCCATCGCCATCGGCAATCCGTACGGGTTCCAATACACCGTGACGGCGGGTGTGGTGAGCGCGCTGGGCCGTTCGTTCCGTGCTGCTTCGGGCAGGCTCATGGACAACATCATCCAAACGGACGCGGCATTGAACCCGGGCAATTCCGGCGGGCCGCTCGTCAATTCGCGCGGCGAAGTCATCGGCGTGAACACGGCGGTGATTCTGCCGGCGCAGGGGCTTTGCTTTGCCATCGCCATCAACACGTCCAAAACCATCGCCGGCTGGCTCATCAAGGACGGCATCATTCGGCGCAGTTACATCGGCGTGGGCGGGCAGACGGCGAAAATCCACCGGCGGCTGGTGCGGTTTTACAATCTGCCGAATGAAACCGCCATGCTGGTGATCAGCGTCGAGCCGGGCAGTCCGGCGGGCCGGGCCGGCCTGCGCGAGGGCGACATGATTGTGGAATACGGCGGACAACCCATCACCGGCATTGACGACCTGCACAAGTTGCTGACGGGCGAGCAGGTCGGTGTGCGCTCGACGATTGTGGCGCTGCGGGGCACGGAGAAGTTGCGGCTGGAAATCGTGCCGGCGGAATCCGGCGCGCGGTTGATGCTGAATTAACGAATCGTCCTCATCGTCGTCCTCGTTCTCGTAATCGGAGCGGGAAAGTCGAGGACGAGGAGGAGAACGAGAACGAAAGAATTTGTCAGCCGTTCCGGTCAAAGAACGGATTCTTGCCGGTCACGCTCAAGGGGATTCCCAACGCCTGTTTGACCTTCGGTCCGAACACGCCCAGGTCCAGGCACGCGCGGCCGATGGAATACATGATGCGGTTGTCAATGTGGTGCCGGCTGGCCGTTTCCGCCGCCGAGGCGATGGCGATGCCGAGGTCAATCGAGTTGAACGCGCAGATGCCGTTGTCGTTCTCGAGCGCTTCGCAGGTCGGTTTGCCGCAAAACCCGCAGTTCAGGCCGGCGGTGTTGGATTCCACGCCGACAACCACCAGCGCCGGAGAATGCTCGATGTTGCCCGCGTCGCGCGCGAAGCTGAGCCGGTCTTCCTTGGCGGCAATCTCGCGCATTTTGGCGAT
>JBEKEJ010000164.1:0-6899 GCA_050013895.1 Verrucomicrobiota bacterium
GTGGCTCATGTTTTCTGCGCAGATTTGCCTCGCGCAAAGTCTCAACTCCTACTCTCGCATCGTAACAGCCGATTTGCCGGGAACGCCCCTTGTCACCGTGCTGGTCACCACCGCCTCGAATATTTCTTGTTTCACCGTTGAGGAGCGTCTGCCCGGGCCGCTCCAGGCCGTGAACATCACCGGTGGCGGCGCCTGGAATCCCGACACCGGCACGGTGCGATGGGGACCGTTCACCAAAGCACCCGTTTTCAGCGCCACCTACCGCGTCACAGGGCCGCCCGGCGCCTATCCGGTGGACGGCTCGGAATCGGTGGATGGTCAGTGGACATTTGACCCGGGGCCGACGCTGGTGACCATCGCCGCACCGTCACTGGCTGTGGCCGCCCCGCCTGCGGCGCCGCCACAGGCGGCCAGCCCGGTTTTTACTCCCCCGTCTGGCACGCCGATTCCGGTCGTAGTCACCCTGGCCAACGTCAATCCCAGCGCAGTCACCTACTTCACCCTGGATGGCACCCTGCCGGACACCAACTCCACCCTCTACACCGGCTCGCTGACGATTACCAATTACGCCGTCATCCGCGCCCAGTCCTTCGTCAGCGGGCAATTCCCCAGTGCCGCAGTCTCAGCCTACTACTACAACTCCCTGGTGAGCGTTCCGCCGACGAACATCTACTCGCGCGTTGTAACGAATGATCTTTCGGGGACACCCGTTGTCGCCGTGGTGATCACCAACGCCTTGAATATATTTTGTTTCACCGTTGAGGAGCATCTGCCCGGGCCGCTCCAGGCCGTGAACATCAGCGGTGGCGGCGTCTGGAACTCCGACACCAGCACGGTCCGATGGGGACCGTTCACCAACACATCAATTTTCAGCGCCACCTACTGCGTCACCGGGCCACCCGGCACCTATCCGGTGGACGGCTCGGAATCGGTCGATGGCCAGTGGACAATTGACTTGGGACCGACACTGGTGACCATCGTTCCACCGCCGCTCGCTGTGGCTGCCCCGCCTGAGGCGCCATCCCAAACCGCCATGCCGATTTTTACTCCCCCGTCGGGCACACCACCTCCGGTCATGGTCACCATGGTCAACCTCGATCCCAGTGCGATCACCTACTTCACCCTGGATGGCACCGTGCCGGACACCAACTCCACCCGCTACACCGGTCCGCTGACAATTACCAACTACACCGTCGTCCGCGCCCGGTCCTTCGTCACCGGGCAGTCTCCCAGTGCCGCAGCCACAGCCTACTATTACAACTCTCTGGTGAGCGTTCCGCCGACAAACTCGTGCGCGAGCATCGTAACAGCCGATTTGCCGGAGACACCCCTTGTCACCGTGGTGATCACCAACGCCTTGAATATATTTTGTTTCACCGTTGAGGAGCGTCTGCCCGGGCCGCTCCAAGCCGTGAACATCACCGGTGGCGGCGTCTGGAACCCCGACACCGGCACGGTGCGATGGGGACCGCTCACCAACACACCAGTTTTCAGCGCCACCTACCGCGTCACAGGACCGCCCGGTGCCTATCCGGTGGACGGCTCGGAATCGGTGGATGGCCAGTGGACATTTGACTTGGGGCCGACGCTGGTGACCATCGCCGCACCGTTGGCCGCCGTTCCTGCGGCGCCATCAGAGGTCGCCATGCCGGAGTTCGCGCTCGGCGCGTCGTTGACCAACGGCAGCTTCGAGAATCCAAACCTCGGCCCTGGCAATTACCTCTATTTCAGCTCGATGACTTCAGATCAGCAGAGCGAGTTGGGTTGGATGGGGGTCGGCGGAGTTGCGTTATTTGCCAACAACAGCGCGTGGAACTATGCGAATGTGCCCGACGGCGGGCAAGGAATCAGCCTTCAGTCCGAGGCTGCCATAAGTCAGGTGGTCAACTTTCCCGCGGCTGGCACCTACACTCTCACTTGGATGGCGGCGTCGCGGAGTGGCCAACTTAATCCGGCCGTCGTCCAAGTGGACGGCGTCACCGTTTATCACTGGCAAACTACGAGCACCGCTTGGACGACCTTTAGCACCGCCCTCAACATCACCAACCCCGGCTACCACACCATCACCTTCGCTGGCCTCGGCAATGGCGGCGCGGACGTGAGCGTCGGAGTGGACAGCGTGAGTCTCATCGCCATCAGCACCTGGCCAGTGGACGTGACGATCTCCTGCGCTACGCCCGGGGCGGCGATATACTACACTCTGGACGGCTCCATGCCTACGGCGCTATCCCCGATCTATACGGGTTTCTTGCACTTTGATAGCGCGGTGGAGGTGCGGGCACGAGGATTTGTGGATGGCTGGACACCGAGCGCAGTCAGTGTGGCTTATTACGCGCCAACGCTCCCGCCACCGGATTTGCAGGTCGCATGCACGGTGGACACGAACGCGCCCGCCGGGCCGTGGGTGAGCGTGACAGCAAGTCCCGGCGCCAATGCCCATTGTTTCGCCGTGGAAGAATGGCTGCCGGCCGGGTTGTGCGCATCCAACATCACCGCTGGCGGTGTCTTCATCGCCAGCAACGCGGTTGTGCGGTGGGGACCGTTTTTCACCACCAACACCCAGACGTTAGCCTACCAAGCGGTGGGTTTGGCAGGCACTTATCCCGTGCGTACCACGTGGAGTGTGGACGGCATCAGCAGTAGTGAAACCCAGGCAACCACCGTTGTTCTCACTCCCATTCCAATCATCGTCCCCACTTCGCCGAGCCAGGAACCGCCGCCGGTCCTCTCCCCGGCCATTGGCGGCGCCCTGCCCATTACCGTGACGATTTCGTGCAGCGACGCACAAGCCGAATTGCACTACACGATTGATGGTTCGGCGCCAACGCTGGCTTCGCCCCTTTACACGACTCCGCTCGAATTCACCCGGCCGACTGGTCTGCGGGCGCGGGCCTTCTACAGCGGTTCGACGCCGAGCGCTGAAGCGGTCGCCTATTACGGACTATCCGTGCCTCCACCTGATTTTCAGGTTTCTCGCACGATCGACTTGAATTCGCCCCTCACGCCCGTCGTTAATTTGACGGTGATACCTGGTCCCGGGCTTTCCGGCGTTGTCTGCTATGCCGTGGAAGAGGCGCTGCCGGCCGGAGTGGTGGCCGTAAACATCAGCGCCGGCGGTGTCTTTATTGCGAGCAACGCGGTGGTGCGTTGGGGACCGTTCTTCGGAACGACCCCGTTGGAACTGAGCTATCAGGCCATCGGCCTCTCAGGCACTTACCCGCTACGCGCGACGTGGAGCGTGAATGGCGTAAGCAATGGTGAGTTGGTGGGAACCGATCTCGTGATAGGTGCGAACCCCATCGGACCTATTCCAACCGCCCCATCTCAGGAGCTGGCGCCGGTCTTGTCGCCCGTCGGCGGCACAACTCTGCCCATCAACGTCGCCATTTCGTGCAGTGACCCCCGGGCGCAAATCCGTTACACGCTGGACGGTTCGTCCCCGACCAGCGGTTCTCCTCTATACACCAGCGCGCTCACGTTGGCCTCGCCGACCACACTGCGGGCAAGGAGCTTCAGTCCGGGCTGGCTGCCTAGCGCGGATGCCGTTGGCTATTATATTGCCCTCGCCAATACCAATTCGCCGGCATTGGTCCGCAGCGTGTCAGCGGACGCCTCCTCCCTCCCAGCCATTAGTATCACCGCCACGCCGGGAAATATTCAATGCTATGCCGTGACGGAGACGCTGGCCCCCGGCTTGACGCCCTTCCAAATTGGCCAAAACGCGGTTTGGGACCCCACCAATCGCGTGCTAAAGTGGGGACCGTATACGGACACCCAGCCGCGCGTCCTCACTTATCAAGTGACCGGTCCCTCCACCACCTACCCGCTCGCCGGCCAAGGAAGCTTCGACGGCAGCCCGGCCGCAATTACGGGCGCGACGGAGGTAAGGGTGGACCAGACAACGGTGATCTACGTTGGAAACACCAACAACGGTTTCGGTGGCGCCATCGGCAACGGCAGCCTGATCTTGAGCGATGACGGGACAAATTTGTATGGAACCCTGATCACGAGCGGTCCCATGGACAATGCCCTGGTACTTTACATCGCGCCTAGTCCGGGAGGATTCTCTTCGACAGTGGGTTTTCACGACGCGGCAGAACCTTTGCGCACCGCCATTTCCGGTTATACCGACACGCAAAACAATGGCGGACCAGGCCAGAGCGTGCTGACCTTTAAGTCCGGCTTCACGCCAAGCTACGCCATTGCCTTGCAACCGGGCAACGGGGTCAACTTTGGCGGCCTGTGGGGTCTTGCGAATGGCGGTGACAACAGCCTGCCGTTTATCACCAGCGTCAATCTGACTCCCGTTGGGACCGATGTCGCCGGGACCTACAGGTTCTCCCTTAACGTGACGAATATTGGGTTGACTCCGGGGGCGGGACAGAGCTTCAAACTTTTCGGAACCTTTGTTTCCGACACCGGTTTCCGCTCCACCGAAGCTGTGGCGGGCGACCTCACCGGGGTACAAGGCTGGAACCCATTCACCCAAACCGCCTTTGCAACTTATACAATGATCCCGGCCATCTTCCCCCTGATTGTAGCGCCACCGGCAGATCAGACGGTCCCCTTTGGACAAAGTGCGCAGTTTGCCAGCGCCGCAATTGGCACCGGGCCGCTGGCGTTCCAATGGCAGTTCAATGGCAGCATTCTAACAGATAACGCGCGCATCAGTGGCTCCCAGAGCAGCACGCTTACGATTGCCGGCGCACAGTTGTCAGATGTGGGAACCTATCTGCTGGTTGTGACCAACGTTTTCGGCTCCGCGACGAGCGCCGGCGCTGTGCTGACCGTAACCGAAACTGCCCCATTCCTTTCCAGCCCCCATTTCTCAGGGGCAGGCCAATTCGCTTTTTCTGTTGGCAGCGATCCAAACGCTGTGTTCGATATTCTTGTCTCCACGAACCTCGCCACTTGGAGCGTGCTTTCCACATTTACGAATAACACGGGAAATGACACGATTACCCTGCCGGTCGTCAACGACTCCGCCGCGTTTTACCGCTTGCGCTCACATTGAGGAACGAGGACCACAATACAAAAAATACCTGGCGGACGAATTGCGCCGCACGTTCGGCTACAAGGGCTGTCCGCTGGTGCTCGTACCGAAACCGAGGCCGAGGGCGGTTGAACCGGTGAGAAAATTCAAAACCTCACATCTGCAACCGCAAGGGCGCAGAGGTGGATTACCATCGAGAAGGGCCAAAAAATGTCACCGGACACTTGAAAACCAGCCGGCCGGGGTCGAATCAAAACCGGCCTGATTCCGTCCGGGTCAGGCCGCTTCATTGCCAACACGAGGCGGTTTCCTTTTATTGGAGGAACCCGCCTCGCTGCGCGCCGGAACGACCAATTGGCGTTCAAAATTTAATTTTCCACCTCCAGCAAAAGCTTCAGCAAAATAATACTGAGAAATAGTGGAACAATAGTGAACGAATAGTGACACAATTCTGGCAAATAGTTCTTGAAAGCCAAAAACCCCTTTGTTATACTTGTCGCAATTGGATTCCTAGTGGCGTTCAACGAGTTGCGTAGTAAATGGCGGGCCAAGGATTCAGACCGATTCCGACCCTCGCCTCCAACGACTTACGCAGATTTCTCGACTTTTAGGCGTTGGTTGAAAACCGACCCTCGCCTTTCAAACTGTTCGATTGAACAGTGGACCGTGTGATGCAGCTCGACAATCAGTTCCAGTTCATCTCAGGAAATTGGACCAAAGACCAAGCCTTTGGTCAATGCGGACATCAACAAAAACACCTGCTAAATTAACGCGTTTGAGTTTTTGGACAGTACGCCGTAAGCCGAAAAACTGGCTTGCCCCAAGACACCCGACGCGACCGAACTCCGCCACCGCTGCGCTCGCCCCGGTGATCGCTCGTTTATTTTATTTTTTAGTTGCAATTATTTGAAATATTAGTTACAAGCATCTGAGTGGAAGAGGGAGGCAAATTACGAATCTTTATGAAAACCAAACTTAATTGTTTTTTCATCGTATTGGTATTGCTGGCAATCGGCAGCGTCGCGCACGCCGCCACCATCACCTGGGCCAACACCAATGGCGGCGATTGGAACATCGCCACCAACTGGACTCCGGCGCAAGTGCCCGTGTCCGGTGACAATGTCATCATCACCACCAATGGCACTTACACCGTGACGAACAGCAGCAGCGCGACGCTGGGCAATTTGACCCTCGGCGGCACGAATGGAATCCAGGCGCTGACCCTCTCTTCGCTGACGCTGACCAACATCGGCCTCGTCAATTCCAATGGCGTCTTTAACTGGGGCGGCGGCGAGGTTGATGGCGCATTGACGGTGGCGCAGGGAGGTGTGTTGAACATTACGAACAACACGACTTATTACATTCACGGTTCGCTGACCAACAATGGCGCGGTCAACTGGTCGGCGGGAAGCATTTACGGCTATGGCCCGCCCGGTTACAACGGACTGATTTACAATGCCGGGCTGTGGAACGCGCAATTTGACGGCTCGTTGACTCTCGCCAGCGGCACGCCCGCTTTCATCAATGCGGGCACTTTCAGGAAGAGCGGCGGCACGGGAGCCACAACAATCGGTTGGAACTTCACCAGCACGGGAATCTTCGACATCCAAACCGGCTCGCTGTCCTGTTCGACCTGGGTGGGTAATAGCATCTTGAATGGAAATTATACGGGCACTATCGGCTCGGCGGACACCAACACAACCCAGCTCGTGGCCAGCAATGCGGTTTTCAACTGGAGCGGCGGCGAGGTTGACGGCGCATTGAAGGTGGCACAGGGCGGCGTGTTGAACATTACGAACAACACGACTTATTACATTCACGGTTCGCTGACCAACAACGGCACGGTCAACTGGTCGGCGGGAAGCATTTACGGCAATGGCCCGCCCAGTAACAACGGACTGATTTA
>JBEKEJ010000165.1:0-6889 GCA_050013895.1 Verrucomicrobiota bacterium
GGACGGTTCGCACGTGCTGCGAAATTTGATTGGTATGAGCTACGAAACCTACTGGCGGTTGGCGCGGTACGGCTTCATCGCGGTGATTCTGATGCTGCAAATTCCACCGGTTCGCTGGTTGTTGTGGGCGGAGGTGGACGGCACGTTTGGACTGCTGGCCTTTTGCTTCGGTTTTTCCTCTTAGTGTCGCTCCGGGCGGAGCGCCGCGTTTCAAGAAGATGGTTGCCCCGGTTTTCTGCCCAAAGCCGCCACCCTATTTCTTGAAGTACAGCTCCTCGATGTTCCACGTCGCGCGGTACCCGCTCAATGCCGTGGGGCGGAGATTGCCGATGTCCGAACGCGCGGCGGCGTAAAAATACGGTGTAACGGTGAAAATCATCGGCATCTGCTCGCACAAAATTTCCTGCACCTCATCGTAATCCTTTTTGCGCTCGTTGAAATCAAGCGTTTTGTTCTGGGCGTTCATCAGGTAGTCCAACCGGGCCTCCCAATCGGTTGAGGGCGATTTCTGGCGCGGAAACCACTGGTGCGTATAGCCGTCAGAGCGGATGACGTTCATGCTGGACGACGGATCGGTGCCGCCGCCGCCGAGGCTTAACAGGACGCATTCGTAATCGTAAGTGACATCAATCTTTTGAACGAGGGTGTTGAACTCGATTGGCTGGAAAATGACCTTGATGCCCAGTTTTTCCAGATCAGACTTGATCAGCACGGCAATCTTTTCGCGCGCGCTGTTGCCCACATTGGTGTTCAGGACAAATTCAATCCTGTTGCCGTCGGCATCCTCCAAAGTCCCGTCGCCGTTGCGGTCTGCAATGCCAATTTCCTTCAACAGTTCGCGCGCCTTTGCCAGATCGTACGGGTACTGGCGGGTGTGCGGGTCAAACCATTTCTTGTTGCCGGGCGTTACAAAGCCGTAATTCGGGATCGCGCGGCCGGAATAAACCGACTTGATGATGGCGTCGCGATCAATCGCATACGAACAGGCCTGGCGGAATTTCGTATTGCGGAACCACTTCAATTTCTTCGGGTCCACGCAGGGCCGGTCGGTCTTCGGATTGACGTTGGTGTTTTCATTGAACCACAAAAATCCCGTCTCCAGACCGATGCCGGGTTCGAGCAGGGTGAATTTTCCCCTGGCCGACTCCGCCTTGAAATGATCGTATTCGTAGGGGAAAATATAGTCATCCACGTCACTCTCGCCGCTGAGAAAACGCAGCGACATTGCGTTGAAATCCGGCACGACCGTATAGATGACGTCGTCGAAATAGGGCAGGCGCTGGCCTTTTTTGTCCACTTCGCAAAAATACGGATTGCGTTCCAGCAGAATGTATTGCGCCGGCTTGTATTCCTTGATGCGGAACGGCCCGCTGCCGATGATTTTTTTGGGATCCCAGTTTACCCCATAGGCTGAGGGGAAGGTTTTGTCGGTGACCGTTTGCGCCAGGATGTGTTTGGGCAAAATCGGTGTGCCGCCGAAATTCTCGCGAAACGGTGCGTAAATTTCCGGGGTCACGACTTGAATCGTGACGTCGTCCAGCTTGGCGACGGTGAACTTTTTACCGTCAATGACAAAGAGATCCCGCGTCACGTTGTCAATGTCCGGGTTGTAAATCACATCGTTCCAGGTGAACACCACGTCGTCCGCGGTGAGCGGCTCGCCGTCGCTCCAACGAAGGTTCTTTCGCAGCTTGAATGTCCAGGTCTTGCCATCCGGCGTGTTGGTCCACGATTCCGCCAATCCCGGCATCACCTGCTGCGACGGCCAGTCGAAACCGAGCAGGCCGGCGAACAGGTGCCGGTAAATCTCCTCGGACGATTGCTCGTTGCCCGTGATGGGGTTGAAGGTTTTTGGGTCACCAAATAAAGCCACCACCAGACGGCCGCCGGGAATGCCGGGCGCGCAATCCGCCACCAGCGGCGGAGCGGGCAGCGGATAACTCATGGCGTCTTTTTCCGTCAGCGTGGTTTCCGTTCTTTGGCTGCAGCCGCAAAAACCGGCAAGCAGCGCCACCAAAACGGCGGCGGCCCGGGCAGACGAATTTTTCATGCATGTCACTTTTGCTTTCGAGAGCATTTCGCTTTGTTTGCTCAAAGTCGAGTTATGAATTGTAGCCTCACGGCTGGGAGTTCCGCCTTCAGGCGGCCGCGCGGCCCGGCTTGTCCTGCCGCGTAAACGCGGAACTCCGAACGACGAATCCTTTTCACTGGCCCGCGCGGAAATTTTTTGCCACGTTTCCGGCTGTTATCGCGATGTGGTCGTTTGTTTTCAAGCGTTTGTTGCACATGATTCCGATTTTGTTGGGAGTTTCGCTCCTGACATTTCTGCTCATGGCCCTGTCGCCGGGCAATTACTTCACCGCGCTCTCGCAAAATCCGCAAATCTCGCCGGAAACCGTCGCCCGCCTCAAAGCCCAATTCCATCTCGATCAATCCTGGTACGTCCAGTACTTCTACTGGTTCAAAAATGTCCTGCACGGCAACTTCGGCTATTCCATGGCCTACCACATCCCCGCCACCTCGCTCATCATCGGACGCCTTTGGAACACGTTTCTGCTCTCGTTCTCCGCGCTGGTCATCGCCTGGGGCGTGGCCATGCCGTTGGGCGTCTGGGCGGCGGTCAGAAAGGATTCTTGGGTTGACCGCGCCTGCTCACTCGTCGCCTTCGTCGGCTTGTCCGTGCCGGATGTGTTGCTGTCGTTGCTGGCGTTGTGGTTCGCGGCGGCCACCGGCTGGTTTCCCGTCGGCGGCGCGCAAAGCCCGCTCCACGATTTGATGGCGCCGATGCAACAAATTTGGGATCGCACGCATCATCTCATTTTGCCCGCACTGGTGCTGGCCGCCGCCGACATGGCCGGCATCATGCGCCAGATGCGTTCCAACCTGCTCGACACGTTGCGCGCCGAATATGTCACCGCCGCCCGCGCCCGCGGTCTCGGCGAAGGTTGGGTGATTTACAAACACGCCTTGCGGAATGCCATCAACCCGCTCCTGACCATCTTCGGCTACTCGCTCGCCGCGCTGTTGAGCGGCGCGTTCATCGTCGAAAACATCATGGCCTGGCCCGGACTCGGACGGCTGACGATGGAAGCATTTTTCGCCAAGGATTCCTATCTCGTCGTGGACTGCGTGGTCATGGCCACCGCGCTGCTGGTGATCGGGAATTTCATCGCCGACCTGCTGCTCGCCTGGAGCGACCCGCGCATCCGGCTGAAATGAATGATGACACCGAAACAAATTGAATGGGGAGCGCACACGCCCCGCGTGCTGCCAACGACGCCTTTGTCGTCGGCATCGTGCGGCGGCGATTGGCGCCATTCGTGCGTGGCGCCGCACTTCTGTTCGGCGCGAGGGCGCGCCGAACTACACGCGAGGCGCGTGCGCTCCCCATTGCAAATGAAATCCAATCCGTTGAATTGAAATAAAATGGAAACCGCCATGCCCATTTCAGCTGCAGAGGCGCAAGCGCCCCTTTCTCCGTGGCAGTTGTTCCGGCGGCGACTGAGACAACGGCGCATCGCTATGGTGGGTGGCGTGATTCTGATTGTGCTTTACCTTTTGGCGTTGTTCGCGGGATTTGTCGCGCCTTACAGCTACGACCGGCAGGACCGCGACCGGTTTTTTCACCCACCCACCTGGCCGCGGCTGTCGGGTTTTCGCCTGGTTGTCCCGCGTTATGAGCAATTGCCGGGGGCCTTTGTTTATCGCGTTGTCGCGGACGACACAGCGCCGGTTCATTTCCTTGTGCGTGGCGACAAATACCAATTGTTCGGATTGATTCCGACGACGATTCATCTTTTCGGCACCGGCGACAATCAATATCCGGTTTACCTGCTGGGCACGGACCAATTCGGACGCGACGTGCTTTCGCGCCTGCTTTACGGCTCGCAGATTTCGCTCTCGATCGGCATCGTCGGCATTTTGCTGTCCTTTGCCTTCGGCATGATCATCGGCGGGATTTCCGGCTATTTCAGCGGTTGGACGGACACCATCCTCATGCGGCTGTGCGAATTGATCATGTCCATCCCGGCGCTTTATCTCATCATTTCGCTGCGCGCGGCGTTCCCGCCGCAAATGAGTTCGCCACAGGTTTACGCGATGATCATCATCATCTTGAGTTTCATCGGCTGGGCGAGCATGGCGCGGGTGATCCGCGGCATGACCCTGTCGTTGCGCGAACAGCAATTCGTCCTGGCGGCGCGTTCCTTGGGACAAACGCATTTGAAGGTGATTGTGCGCCATATTTTGCCGAACACGTTCTCCTACGTCATCGTCGCCGCGACGCTGAGCGTGCCGTATTACATTCTTGGCGAGGTGGTGCTGAGTTTTCTGGGCGTGGGTATTCAGGAACCGAGCGCCAGCTGGGGCAACATGCTGACCGCCGCGCAAAACACCGAGTATTTGCGCAATTATCCGTGGCTGCTGGCGCCGGGCGCGGCGATTTTTGTCACCGTTCTCGCTTTCAACTTCCTCGGCGATGGATTAAGAGACGCCGCGGACACGAAGTCGCTATGAGTTTGTTGGAAATCAAAAATTTGAAACTGGACTTTGGCTCCGGTGTGGAGGCATTGCGCGCCGTGGATGGCGTATCACTGACGATTGGCGCGGGTGAAACCGTCTGCCTCGTGGGCGAAAGCGGCTGCGGCAAAACCGTCACCGCCCTGTCCATCGCGCGGCTCGTGCCAACACCGCCGGCCAATTACGTCGGCGGGGAGATTTGGTTGAACGGTCGCGACGTCCTGAAAATGTCGAACGACGAATTACGTTCCATCCGTGGCGGCGTGGTGAGTTATGTCTTTCAGGAACCGGGCGCGTCGTTGAATCCCGTTTTTCGCATCGGCAACCAGATCAAGGAATCGCTCAAGCTGCACCAGCCGTGGAGGCGCGGAACGCCGGTCTCCGACCCGGCGCGATCGGATGACATTGACGTGCCGGGTCGGAGACCGGCGCTCCCCCGGCGCAAGCTCACCGATCGGGAACTCGACGCCGAAGTAATCCGGCTGCTGAAACTCGTCGGCATTCCCGCTCCGGAATCGCGCACCAGGAATTATCCCTTTGAGATGTCCGGCGGCATGCAGCAGCGCGTGATGATTGCGATGGCGCTGGCGAGCGAACCGAAACTGCTCGTGGCCGATGAGCCGACGACCGCGCTCGACGTGACCATCCAGGCGCAGATTTTGGATTTGCTGCACGACCTCAAGCAACGGCCGGGCATGGCAATTCTGCTCATCACACACAACCTCGGCATTGTTGGCGACATGGCCGACCGCGTGGCGGTGATGTATGCCGGGCAGGTTGTCGAGCTGGCGCCCGCGAAGGAATTGTTGCGCCGCCCGCTGCATCCCTACACGAAGGCATTGATGAACGCTGTGCCGAAACTGGCCGGCGGCGCCAACCGGCTTTCGGCCATTCCCGGCAACGTGCCGCGCATTGGCAACTTCCCGCCCGGTTGCCGTTTCGCCCCGCGCTGCCCGATTGCCAGGCCGGAATGTTCCGAAAAAATTCCCGAACTGGTCGAAGTCGAGGCTGGGCGATGGGTGCGCTGTCCGTTTTGGAAATAGGAAGAACCTGAGCAGCGTTTTCAGGCAAAATGCCCGTTTAGCTTCCCCATGAACCGCGGATTGTTCAGCTTCATCCGGTGATTGGTGTTGAATTATTTTGTTCGGAATTCCGCGTTCACGCGGCCTTGGGACCGCCTAAAGGCGGAACTCCAAACTTCAAGATGAGTCACTACCCGGTGATTTGCCGGATTGACGTTGGCCTCGACTTGGGTTTAATTCACCATCATCAAATTGAGGGTGACCGGCTTATGCTGCCGGAGGATGCGACACCGGCTCAAGCCGGAACCAATTTGGATTCAATTATCGTTAAAACATTGCTCCCGTAGCTCAAATGGATAGAGCAGCGGTTTCCTAAACCGTTGATTCCCGTTCAATTCGGGACGGGAGTACCAGTTTAACCGTTGTGCTGCAAACAGTAACATCGCTGGAACATCCAGGCCAGAGCGTACTTGGTAATTATATGAACTTTTGACCGCCGGCGGTGTTTAATAATTTATGAAAACCCGCTTATTCAGAAAATCCACCTTGGGAATCACACTGGTTGCACTTTGGCTGGCCGGTAATCATTCCGCTCAACTCTCGAATGCCCAGGCGCAGCCCGCGCCGCCGGCCCCAACTGCCGCCGCCGACGTCTCCGCCGTTCCGCCGGCCAGCGTCACCCCGCCGCCAAGCATTTTGCCCGCCAGCCCGCTCGCGCAGGTTATCAGACTGGTGCAGGCCGGCGTGGATGGAAGCGTGATTCTGGCCTATGTCACCAATTCCACCAGCACGTTCAATCTGGATTCGGACAAAATCATTTACCTCAGCGATCTTGGCATGCCGAATGAGGTCGTTTCCGCTATGATGGAACGCGATCAGGTTCTGCAACAGCAAATGGCCGTCGCCAACCCTCCGCCACCTCCACCGGAGATCCCCGCGACTGAACCGATAGAACCCCCGCCTCCGCCGGAACCCGCCGAGGTCACGGTGAATTATTTCTACAGTTCGCTGGCGCCGTATGGAGCGTGGGTGGACGTGGAAGGCTACGGCCGATGCTGGCGGCCGACCCTCGTCGTTTACAACTCCGGCTGGCAACCGTATTGCGACCGCGGTCATTGGGTTTACAGCGATTGCGGCTGGTATTGGGCCTCGGATTATTCGTGGGGCGTCACGTTTCACTACGGACGCTGGTTTCATAATTCGCGCCTGGGTTGGTGCTGGTGGCCGGATACCGTCTGGGCGCCGTCCTGGGTGACATGGCGTTACTCGGATGATTACTGCGGCTGGGCGCCACTGCCGCCGTTCGCGGTTTACCGGCCCGGCGTGGGCTTTGTATATCGCGGCAATGG
>JBEKEJ010000166.1:0-11652 GCA_050013895.1 Verrucomicrobiota bacterium
CATCAGCCAATGGACATAGACCATCAACGCGTCCACGGCCAGGCCGTTTTTGGAGGCCAGCTCGGGCAGGCCGAGCACTTTTTCAGCGAACCATTGGGTCATAAATCATCAGGCGGGTCGGCCGGCGGCGGGCTGGTGGACGCCTCCTCCTTGCGCACGATGTGCACGAAGAACAGCGTGATGCACGTCAGCACCGTCAGCACCACGCCGAGCAGGGTGAAGATGCCCCAGTTCATGCCGCTGGCCAGCGCGGAATCGGTTTTGCCGTAACACGCCGCGCAGGCAAACAGCGGCGATGGCGCAAGCGCGGCGGCGGCAACCAGGATTTTGCGGAACAATTTCATAGGCAGCAGCATTTCATTAGCGTTTGGAGTTCCGCGTTTACGCGGTTTCGGGCCGCCTGAAGGCGGAACTCCGAACTGTTATTTCATAGGTAACTCACGTTTTTCAGTTTCTTCAAAAAATAAATCCCGTAGATGATGACCAATATCCCCGCCGCGATTCCGCCCGCGCCAAAGGCCGGCAGGCCGGTGGCGAACGCCCACGCCGCGCAACCGAAGGCCAGCGCGGTCAACAGGCTCACAAAGATGAGATGAACAAATTTGAGCGACATATCAGTGAAACGACGTGCCCGTCGGCATGTCGTGCATCGCATAAATCGTCAGGCCCATCAGCCCGGCGAAAAAGAAGGCGGTGAAACCGAGCAGGGTGTAAATCATTTTCTTCTCCGAAAGCAGGTGCATGAGGAAACCGGCAACGATGAAGGCGTTCACGCACGCGACGGCCAGAATGAGCGCCACCTTGACCGCCCAACTGTAGTGCGGCAGGTAGGAAGCGCAAATCATCAGCGCCGTCGTGCACAACACGGCCACGAACACGTAGAGGCAGCGCCGCACGTAGGCTTTAAAATCAACGGAATGCGATTCGCTCATAATTTTACATTACATCAAATATAAGACAGGAAACAAAAATATCCAGACCAAATCCACAAAGTGCCAGAACAGCCCGGAAACCTCGACGCGATTGGTGAACCGCTCCGGGTCCGTCCGCCACAGCCGCCGGCCCGGTCCCCACAGGTAGCCGATGACGATGCTGCCGCCCAGGATGTGCAGCGCATGCAAGCCGGTGAGCGTGAAATAGAGCGCCAGATACGTGTTGTGCCAGGGACCGTAGTTTTCCATTTCCTTGATCTGCGGGCGCGGAATTTTGATTTCACCGGTCTGGATGTCCTTCTGCGCGCGCAGGTCATACAAGTCCTTTTCGTCCGCCACGTAGCGACCGTCAATCACGACGTAATCCGCCGCGGGATTGTTTTCCCGCATGTCCCCGTCGGCGATCCGCCCGTCGGTGAGCTGGATTTCGTAATGAGCGAGATGCTCGTGGTATTCAACCAATTTAATGCACAAAAACGTCAGCGCCAGGAGCAGCGTGCCGGCGTGGAAAAATTTGAATCTGCCGAATTGCCGGACTTTGCACGCGACCCAGGCGAGCAGCGTAGTGATGGCAGAGGTGGCGAGGACCAGGGTGTTGATGGTGCCCAGCGTCAGATTCTGCCAGCCGTGCGGCCAGGTGCCAGGCTCGGCGCCGACGCGCAGCAGGACATAGGCGGAAAACAATGCGCCGAACAGCATCACTTCGGACGCCAGAAACAGCCAGATGCCGACCTTGGCGTTGTAAATGCCGGTGTCCGGCCGCGGTTGGACGACGTAGGGAATGTCCATGCTAAAAAATTAAAGCGCGGTTGAAATTGGGTTCTTCGAAGTTTTCAGGAGAACAAACAAGGGAATGACTAATTGACGAAGCCCGAATAACTAAAGAATGACGAAACCTAAATGCCAAAACTGGTTCAAACGCGTGTTTGGCTGCTTCGGAATTCGTCATTGGAAATTCTTTAGTCATTATGATTTGGAAATGAGTCATTTTCCGAGTGCGCTCACCGGAACTGGTGAAGGCGTTGAAATATCCGGTTCGTTTTGCGGCGTGTAATCTGCGTCGTGGCCGGGCACGCTGTACTCGTAAGGCCCGCGGCAAACCCGCGGCGGCGTGGCGAAATTGCCGTGCGGCGGCGGCGTGGGCGTCTGCCATTCGAGGGTCGTGGAATGCCATGGATTGTCGCTATTCACTTCCTCGCCGTGTCGGATGCTCCAGAACAGATTGATGATGAAGGGAATCTGCGCCAGCCCCAATGCCATCGCGCCCCACAAAATCCACGTGTGCAGGGCCATGATGGAATTCGGCAGCGTGTCCAGCACGCCCGGCACGCGCGCGGCGGAATAATTCGCGCCCCCATCCGCCATGCGCCGCAACATCCCTTCCATGCCCTGTGCAAACATCGGCAGGAAAACCACGTTCATGAAAACAAACGAACCCCAGAAATGCACTCGGCCCCAGAATTCATTCATCCGCCGCCCCGTTATTTTCGGGAACCAATAATAAATCCCCGCGAACAGCGCGAAAATCGTCCCCGGCGCGACGACGTAGTGGAAATGCGCAATGACATAATAAGTGTCGTGCAGATAAATGTCCGCTGGCGCCAGGCCCAACGGCAGGCCCGTCAGGCCGCCGATGCCGAACATCGGCAGAAAGCCGAGCGTGAAAAGCATCGGCGTGTTGAACCGGATCGAACCGCCCCACAACGAAATCAGCAGGCACGTCAAAATGATGACCGACGGAATGGAGATCGCCAGCGTGGTTGCCTGGAAGAAGGTCGCTATCCTGGTGCCCATGCCCGTCAAATACATGTGATGCGCCCAGACGATGAATGACAAAAAACCGATCGCCAGCACCGAATAGACCAGCGATTTGTAGCCCCAGACCGGCTTGCGCGTGTTGTTGGCGAGGATTTCGCAGACGATGCCCATCGCCGGCAGAATCAAGACATACACTTCCGGATGGCCGAGGAACCAGAACAAATGCTGCCATAACAACGGGCTGCCGCCGCCGCTGACGTGCGCCAGATGCCCGCCAATCGCCAGTCCCGTCGGCAAAAAGAAACTCGTGTGGGCAACGTTGTCCATCAACTGCATGATGCCCGCGGCTTCCAGCGGCGGAAACGCCAGCAGCAGCAGAAACGCCGTCACGAATTGCGCCCAGACAAAAAAGGGCAGCCGCATCCACGTCATGCCCGGCGCGCGCAGTTGAATGATGGTGGCGATGAAATTCACCGCGCCCAGCAGCGACGACGTGATGAGCAGCACCATGCCGATGAGCCAGAAGGCCTGGCCGTGCGTCGGAATCGACGTCGCCAGCGGCGAATACGAGGTCCAGCCCGCCTGCGCCGCGCCGCCGGGTATGAAAAAGCTCACCACCATCACAATGCCGCCCAGCACATAAGCCTGATAACTCGCCATGTTCACGCGCGGAAACGCCATGTCCGGCGCGCCGATCATCAGTGGCACGACGTAATTGCCGAACGCCGCGAACGCCAGCGGCACCACCGCCAGGAAGATCATGATCGTCCCGTGCATCGCGCCAAACGAGTTGTAGAGATCGGGCGAAATCGCGCCCTTGCCCGCCATCGTCGGCCCAAGAACTTTTTCCAGCAACGGGCCGATGAACGGCACCGGGGCGCCCGGATGCGCAATCTGCCAGCGCATCAGCAGCAGCAGGAAAAACCCAAACAGCATGAAGCACAGCGCCGTGAAGCCGTATTGAATGCCGATGATTTTGTGGTCGGTGGAAAAAATGCAGCCCCGCCAGAAGCCGGCGTCCGCGTGATGTTCGTGCCCGTGATTCCGATCAGGCTCGCGGCTGGGCGGAAAGGTGTGGATGATTTCGCGCATGCTACTTCACCTTGTCCCAAACCATCAACGCCAGTAGCAAAGGCAAATACAGGATGGACGCCAGAAACAACAGTCGGGCGCGCGCCGACGTGGGCTCCGCCTCGCGCGAGCGGAGCTGCCGCCAAAATTGAATCGCGCGCCACAAATAGCCCGCGCCCAACGCCAGCGCGCCGGCGAGATAAACCGGCCCCTCAAGTTTGAAGACAAACGGCAAGAGACTGACCGCCAACAGGGCGAGCGCGTGGCTGACGGCCTGTTCCCCCGTGCGGCAGCCGTCCGGGTCGACCACCGGCAGCATTTTGAAGCCGGCGCGCGCGTATTCGTCCCGGTAAATCCACGCGATGGCCATGAAATGGGGAATCTGCCAGAACGCCACAATCGCGAACAATGCCCAACCTTCGCCGCTCAATTCCCCGCGCGCCGCGGTCCAACCCATCAACGCCGGCAACGCGCCGGGCACGGCGCCGATGTTCGTATTCAGCCACGTGATGCGCTTGAGCGGCGTATAAATGAACAGGTAGCTGACCAGCGTGACAGCGCCGATGACGCTCGTGAGCGGATTCACCGCCAGCGCGAGATAAACCAGGCCGGCCGTCGCGCACAGGCCGCCGAAAAGCATCACCGTCGTCGGCTGCAACCGGCCCGACGGCAGCGGACGGTCCTGCGTGCGTCGCATCTTTGCGTCGTATTCGCGCTCCAGCAACTGGTTCAACGCCGCCGCGCCTGAGGCGACCAGCGCCGTGGCGGCCAGCATGTGAAGTACCAGCACGAAATCCATCGCGCCGCGCCAGCCGAGGTACAATCCGGCGAGCATCGTCAACAGCACGAGCGTCGTCAGCCGCGCCTTGACCAGATCGGCAAAGACCGCCATCCGGCTTTTTTCCGCGACCGCGGTCGCACTTAAGATTCCCGCCGAGATTTCCTTCATTTTATTTGTTTGTGGCCAGGGCCGGATGCGCGCCAAAAGCGCCGGAGATTGTGCCGGCTGGTTGTTCAATGCGGGACCGCGGTTCCAAACCATGGAAAGCCGCGGCACACCACAACGCGCCGGTTACCAGCGAAAGCGCGCCGACCAGCACGTGCGCCGTCGCCACGTCGGCGGCCTTGTTGGACCAGATGGTCCACGCGCCGAGCATGATTTGCCCCACAATCAGCGCCAACCAGAGGTATGCGAGCCGGCGCAACGCGCTCGGAGTTCCGCCTTCAGGCGGTTCCGACCGGCTAAAGCCGGAACTCCGAACCCGCCAAACAACGACGCTGACCCCAATCAAAATCGCCACGGCGACAAGGCGATGCGCCATCTGCAAAATAATTTGAAAGGCCGTGATCGGGTTTTCGGAAATGACCTCGAGGCGCCCGGCATTGTAGCGCGCAACGGCGGCGGCTCCCGTGTCCGGCCAGATTTTGCCGTAGGCCGCCGGAAAATCGGGAATCGCGAGGCCGGCGTGCTGGTGCCGCATCGTCGCGCCGAGGATCAGTTGGACAAAAATCAGAATGGTTGTGAACAGGACGAACCATCGGAGATTAGGAACGCCGGTTTCCGACCCGGCTTGTTTGGCGGCCGAATTCTCTTCGCGCCGGGTCGGAGACCGGCGCTCCAATCCTTTCCACCAACGGCTGGTGAACAGCGCCAGCGCGCAAATCAAAACAAAGAACAATTGCGCGAGCGCGCCGTGGACGATGCCGAGCTTGTCCATGTGCAGCGTCACGCGCAGGCCGCCGAGCACGCCCTGCAGCGCAACCAGCACAAACGCGAGCGCGCCGAGCCACCGCATCCATTTGCGGGAATCTTTGAACCGCAGCCAGACGGCAAGAATCGTGATCAAAACCCCGACCGCGGAAGCGAGCAAACGGTGCGTATGCTCAAAAAAGGCGCCGCCCTTCCAGAACTTTATGGGCAACGCGAACATGTTGTAACCGTAACTCGTTGGCCAGTCGGGCACGGACATGCCGGCCTCGTGACTGGTTACGAGTCCGCCCAGGCCGAGCAGCAGAAACGTGGCGGCGGCGGTCACCAGGATAAACCGGTGCAGCCACGGACTGTAATTTTGCGCATTGATGTTCATATCAAAAAAGTGGCAACCGCCGGCCCGCGCGCCGCGCTGCCAAAATGGCGTTATTTCACTTCAAACGTGAAATTCACGGTCACGTCGCCGTCCTTCACTTCCACGTCCTGCGTCTGTGAACCGAGTTTGCGGTGGTCGGCCTCGACGGTGTATTTGCCGGGCGGCACGTTTTTGATGATGAATCTGCCGTCCGTGCCGCTCACCGAAAAACAAGGGTGATCAAACACGCAGACCCAGGCGCGCATCCACGGATGCACATTGCACTCAAATTTTACAAACATCTCCGGCTTTGCGAACGTGTAGGCCAGATCGGAGGCGCCGGCCATCTGAGCGTCGTTGTGCTCTTCATTCCCGGGCACGGCGGGCGTGCAATGAACATTGTGGATGCAATTGTCAGAATTCCTGACGAGTAATTTCTGGCCGGTCTGGATCGCGAGAATCTGGGGCGTATAAATGCAACCTTTCTGGTCGAGAACCACCGGCGGCGCGCCGGCGCCGGTGGATTTCCCGCTCATGCCCTTCAAGGAAACTACCACATCGGCGAATTCACCCTTCGGCCCGACCACGAAGAAATGCGTCGTAGGCATTTTGCCGGGATACATCGCGGCGCAATCCGCGTAGTCCTTCATGTAGGAAGACAGGTCCGTCTCCGCCGGCGGCGTGCCTTTGAGGGTGATGTTGCCGATGATGTCCGCCGCGCGCGCGCCCGGCGCGACGGCCAGCATCGCAACCAACAGCAAAACCGGAGAAACCTTCATGTCCTTCATTTTTCGTGAATTCAACAAAGCGGATGCAGTTTATCATCCGTGCTAATCAATGGCAAGCCCGTTGTGAAAAATTTCACAAGCGTTCATTGTTTTCCCAGTTTGTTTGACGGTGGCTAATCGCCGGCGTTCAACCCGGAAACCGAAATTGGTAGGGATGGCGCGCTGCGCCGTCACCGCGCCGTTCAGGCGCGGAACCGACCCGGGGCGCGCGTCCACCCTCGCACAATTCGTTCCGCCCGCTGGACGCGGGCGGAGACAGCGCAGCGCGCCACCTTGCGCGCGGTGCGCGCGGCCGCCGGTTCTGAATGCTTCACGGCTTGCGCATTATCCGGAAGAGCATGATGCCCGCAAACAATCCGACCTGGCCGAGCACGGCTCCGAGCAAGCCCCAATGCAGGTAGAACAGGGACGCGAGGGAAATCACAATGGACAAGCCGCACCAGAGCAGGCGGGATTCATTCTCGAATTCCGCCGCGCGGTAAAAAAAGGCCGCGAATAGGGCGGTCAGCAAAATCGAAAAATAGGGCATCGCTTCACGTTCACACGGCGCTCTCGCGGTTCAGGTTCTTCATCACCCGCGCCATCGCCAGCGCGGCCTGCGCCGCCTCCGTGCCGCGATTGTGCTTGCGATCCAGGCAGCGAACGCGCGCCTGCGCCTCGTTTTCCAAAAGGAGCACCTCGTGAATGACGGGGATTTCGTGCGCGAGCTGGATCTTCATGAGCGCGCGGCTCACGGCCTCGCCAATGTGCGCGGCGTGGACCGTTTCGCCGCGCAGGATCACGCCGAGACAGATAATTGCTGAGAGCGGAGAGTTGAGGGTTGAACGGCGCGCCAGACTTTTGGCCACGACGGGAATTTCATAAGCGCCCGGCACGCGGACAATCTGGATGCTTGAAACGTCGGCGCGCCACAACTCCTCCTTGGCCGCGCGCAACATCGCGTCCACGTATCGCGCGTTGTAACGCGACGCAACAATGGCAAATGAGCCGCCGTTCGCGCGCGCCGCTTTGGTCTTGAGGGGTTTCAACACAGCTTATTCGTTCTTCACCTGCAGTCCGAAACGCGGCTCAATCTTAAATCATCAATCGTAAATCGTAAATCATAGAAGGTGCCCCATCTTCTGCCGCTTCGTCTTCAAATACCGTTCGTTGTGCGGATTCGGCTTCACGCGAATCGGCACCTGCTCGACAATTTTCAGTCCGTAACCCTCCAGCCCGACGACTTTTCTTGGATTGTTCGTCAGCAGACGGATGGTTTTGAGGCCGAGGTCAACGAGGATTTGCGCGCCGAGTCCGTATTCGCGCAAATCCATGTCGTAACCCAGCTTCTGGTTGGCCTCGACGGTATCGTAGCCCTGCTCCTGCAATTTGTAGGCCTTGATTTTCGCCGGCAGGCCGATTCCCCTGCCCTCCTGCCGCATATAGACAATGACGCCGCGACCGGCCCGGGCAATCTGCCGCATGGCCTGATGCAGTTGCGAGCCGCAATCGCAGCGGCGCGAACCGAACACGTCGCCGGTCAGACATTCGCTGTGCACGCGCACAAGGACCTTGTCGCGTCCGGCCACGTCGCCGTGGACGAGCGCCAGATGACATTGCCCGTCCGGACGCGAGTGATATAAAACCAGGTCAAAATCTCCGTAATCCGTCGGCAGCTTCACGGTTTCAACGCGTTCGACCAGTTTTTCGCGCGTGCGCCGGTATTCGATCAAGTCGGCGATGGTGCCGATTTTCAGGCGGTGTTTCCGGCCGAACTTTCTTAATTCCGGCAGCCGCGCCATCGAGCCGTCGTCGTTCATGATTTCGCAGAGCACGCCGATGGGGCGCCGTCCGGCGAGTTGCGCGAGGTCCACAGCCGCTTCGGTGTGGCCGGCGCGCTGCAGCACGCCGCCGGGGCGCGCGCGCAACGGAAAAACGTGGCCGGGCTGGACCAAATCCTCCGGCACGGCGGTGGGCGACGCCATGATTTGAATGGTCCTGGCGCGGTCGGCGGCGCTGATACCGGTGGTGATGCCGCGCGCGGCGTCCACGCTCACTTGAAAATCGGTGCGAAAACTCTCGCGATTCTGATGCACCATTCGGTCAATGCCGAGCTGCTGCAGCCGCCCGGCCGTCGCCGGCACGCAAATCAGCCCGCGTCCAAACCGGGCCATGAAATTGACGGCGGCGGGCGTGATGTGCTGGCCCGCCATGATGAGGTCGCCCTCGTTTTCGCGGTCTTCATCGTCCACGACAATCACCATTCTCCCCCGGCGGATGTCCGCGATGACGGCTTCGATGCTGTCGAAAGTGCTTTTCACTCGGCAGAACAGCGTAGTCGTTCAACGCGCAAATGCCAGCCGATTCAATCCACTTTTTTGTTGGTCATGGCGCGTGATCGGTCTAATATCACCGCGTTCCATTATTCAAGGGGCCGAAGGCAGGGGAAAATTGGCTTTCATATGCCAGCGAACAATTCGGCAAAAAAAATTGGCGGCGCGAAAGGTTCCAGTCAATGGGACACCGCGCCGGTTTCGGAACAGAGCATGCGGCGGCTCGACCGGCTGGCCAGTCTCGGTTTGCTTTCGGCGGGCATGGCACACGAAATCAAGAACAGCCTGGTCGCCGTCAACACCTTCGTTGGCCGGCTGCTGCAAAACGGCGAGGACCAGGAGTTTTCGGAGACCGTCCGGCGCGAGCTGCGGCGGATTGACACGCTGGTGAACCAGATGTTGCGGTTTGCCGCGCCGGGCAAAAATGAATTTGCCGCCGTGCATGTTCACGATCTGCTGGACCACTCATTGCGGCTCGTTGAACACCAGCTCAAAGCCAGATCCATTTCGCTCAACCGCCATTACGCTGCTGCGCCGGACACGGTCAGGGGCGACGAATATCAGTTGCAGCAGGCGTTCATGAATTTGTTGTTCAACGCCATCGAAGCCGCGGGGATGAACGGCACGCTGACGTTGAGCACGGAAATCGCCGGGGAGAAGCCGCGCGAACGGCGCGTGCGCATTCACATTCAAGACACCGGCATGGGCATTCCGCCGGAGAATCTGTCACGTCTGTTCGAACCGTTTTTCACCACCAAGAAAAGCGGCACGGGTTTGGGGCTCGCCATCTGCCAGCGCATCGTCCACGAACACGATGGCGACATCACCGCGCAAAGCGAGGTCAAAAAAGGCGCGACGTTCAGCATCTCGCTGCCGGCGATCTCCTCCTAGCCCATCCGCTTTCAAAGTGGTGAAACGAACTTCGGACGTTGACTTAAAACAATAACAGCCCGTGGCAAAGAACAAATTGCTCGTTCCTTGTGAAAAAGTAAACAGCCGCTGTTATTGACAGCGGCTGTTTTTAATCAACGAAGACCTGTTATGCCTTACGACGCCGAATCAGCATCCCGCCCAGAGCAATGCCCGTGCCCATCAAACCCATGACGGTAGGCTCAGGAACGGAGGACACCGTAACCGCCGTGTCAAAATTGCGAGCACCAGCAGAATAAGGACCTGCCTTACCTTCAAAGTTCTGATAAGCATAAGCGTAAGTGGCGCTGTCGGCGTTCCAGCCTTCCCCAATACTATAGCTTGCGCTCGGGGTACCGCCGCGAACCCACCAAGTGCCGCTGGCGCTAGCCGTCGGGTCAAGTGCGATCGCATAAACCTCGTTGGCCAGCAGGCTGACATTTTCACCAGTCGTCAACGTGTAAAGGGTTTGTCCCGAAGTACCGTAGTAGGTGAACTGGTCGCCTGCTGCAAGCAGATCCACCTGGGAGCGCGACAGGGTTGTCGGCACAAAATTCATCTGTCCGGGTACAGCCGGATATCCTCCAAGTGCTGATCCCAAATCATAAAGCGAAATGCTAAAGGTCATTGGAGATCCCGCGAAAACCATTTGAATGTTTTGCAATTGGCCGGCTTGACCGAGAACAAACGTTTCGGCAAGAGAGCCAAAACCGTTTACACCGCCTGCGACACCTCCCCAATTATCGTTGTCCTGGCTAGTACCACCACTATCAGTGGTAGGAGCTGCTCCTGTCAAGAACTGTGGCGCGCCAACCCAATTACTGATTGAAGAGCTTGAGGTAAATATGCTTGCTTGAACTGACATACTTAGAGCCATTATGGCTGCTACGGTAAGGGTTCCTTTCACTGCTGTTTTAATAGAATTTTTCATGGGATTCTCCGTTGTTACATAAATGTTTCTTTTCAAACTGATAAGCTCACTTTACAAGTATCTCCATTTTGTGGCAAGGATAAAATGATGCTTTTAAAACAAAGACGGCGCCGCACCATTCCATAAATTCACCAAATATGATGGTGCATTGAATATCGGAAACCGCAGCCAGTCACGCTCTCCTCAGCCGGATGCAGGTTTCTCATTCCCCGACGAGGTGATAGGGGCTGACGGCGTCGTCGCCGAGGTGCGTCTTGGGCGCGGCCTTGAGCGAGAAGCTGAAGGCGATGGTGAAATCCTCCGGACCCGTGGCGTTGTCAACCACGCGGAAAGTCAGGGCGCCGGTCCAGCTCCGGAAATCGCGGTAGAGCGAGTAAAATTGTTGCTGCAAGCGGCCGTCCTGCGCATTGAAATTGTGGGTGGCGCGCACGCCCCAGTTGTCGTTCAAACGATAGAAAAACGTGCTGGTAAAGAAATTATTGCCGCCAACGTCGTTGCCCAAAAAACCGTCGCGCAGATACCAGTGGCCCAGCCCCCAGCTCCATCGTTCATTCGGCGTGAAAGTGAGTTGATGAAATGCGAGATTCAAGTGGCTGTCGTTGATGTCGTAGCGCAACTGGGATTCCAACGTGAGCCACGAGCGCGGCCGGAAAGCGAGCGCGGAATAAAGGTCATTGAACGTTTTTTGCGGGCCGAGCGTGGTCAAACCGTTTTGCAGCGCATTGGTGCTGGGGTTGGGCCTGAGCCGCCAGTCCAGCATCACGTTCCAGTCCAGCAAATTGTCGAGCTGCCCGGCGCGCTTGGTTTGCAGCGTGTTGCGCAGGCCGAAACGGATGACGTTCTGGCTGTCAATCGAATCAATGTTGTTGTATTCGGGATATTGAA
>JBEKEJ010000167.1:0-6856 GCA_050013895.1 Verrucomicrobiota bacterium
GGCGACGTTGACCTCCTTGGACGACAATTGCGGCGCGTATAAATTGATCAGATTCTGTCGCAATGCTTCGGTGCTCATTCCGGCCGCCTGCACTTCACCGACCAACGGCAGCGTTATTTTGCCGTCTCTCCGGATTAGCTGCTCGGTGTCCAGGGTCGGGGAACCGGGAAAGGAAATTTTCAAACGGTCGCCCTCGCGTAAGGCAAAGGTTTGAGAGGGGGCGGTTGTCTGATCCTTGGCTCCGCTGGGTTGGGGGAATTGGGTCTGGCAGCCGGCAGCCAGCATCAAGAGCCAGAGCGCCAACCCGCATTCGACCATCGGTCTTACAACATGGTTCATTCTGTCACACCAATCCACACGGCCCACGTCGAGATTTGAATCCTTCTTCATATGTTTGAATGCCTTTGTTCCGCGAAATTAGGACCGCAAAACCGGGAAGTCAATGATGTTCTGACGGGGATTTGCCTGCATTTCCTTGAAGCAATACACGTGTTGGTGATGCAATTGTCGATGAACAACGAAATGAAAAAATTGCGTTTTGCACTCTATTCGGGACTGATTGTGTCTGAAATTTGGCCATTGTGGATGAAAACAGGACAAAGGTAGTCCATAAAGCTGCTTTTCAGCTCATGGAATTAATCGGCACCGTATATGCTTCATAAACAGCATGATGAGCAAAATATTGATGCCAGTTTTAACGCTGAATTTGCTGATCTTTGGTCTTGCCACCAAATTGCGCCAGGTGCTTGAAAGCAAAATACCCCTCGGCTATCAAGACCAGACCGGATTCCATTTCGGCGTAAAAAGATAAGCCGCCATCACAAGAAGCTTGGGCTGTAAAGTCAGACTGGCTTTGCTTGTGCGTTGTTGTAATTCACATCGCATTGCCTCTGCAATTTTGCCCCATTCGGGGCCCTTCCAAAACGTCAGCCCCATTTTGAGGAAAGCAAACTGGAATCTTGCTCCGTTCCGGCGAATTGTCGTCGGCCGCAAGGCAAAAATATTTTGGCGCGTTCGCGCTTTGTCTCGGCTAATTTCCAGCCATGCGGCAAACGACGTTGACACTTGGCCATTCGCCCGACCCTGATGATGCCTTCATGTTTTACGCGCTGGCGAAGGATTTGATTCCTACGCACGGCTTCCACTTCGAGCACGTTTTGCAAGACATCCAGACGCTCAACGAACGTGCCACGCGCGGTGAACTCGACATCACCGCCGTCAGCCTCCACGCCTACGCCTACGTGAGCGACAAATACGCGCTGCTGCCCAGCGGCGCCAGCATGGGCGACGGCTACGGCCCGATGCTCGTGGCAAGAAGAAGATTTTCCCGCAAAGAAATTGCGGGGAAGATGATCGCCGTGCCCGGAACAATGACCAGCGCGTTCCTCGCGCTGCAACTCTGGCTGGGTGCTGAAACACCCTTGGCCCTCGACCCTCAACCCCCAACCTTTGACTATGTCGTCGTACCGTTCGATCAGATTTTCAAGGTCGTTCGCTCCGGCCAGGCGGACGTCGGCCTCATCATCCACGAAGGCCAGTTGACGTATCAGAATGAAGGCCTTGTCGTTTGCGAAGACCTCGGCGTTTGGTGGGGCAGACAGAACGATGGCCTGCCGTTGCCGTTGGGGGGAAACGTCATTCACAAGAAATTTCCGCCGGACGTTCGCCGGAAAATTTCCGGCATTTTGACCGAGAGCATTCGGTTCAGCTTGGATCATCGCGCCGAGGCTGTGCAGCACGCGCTGCAATTCGCGCGCGACATGGGGCGCGAGCTCGCCGACAGATTTGTCGGGATGTATGTGAACCACTGGACGCTCGATTACGGCGAACGGGGCAGGGAATCCATCCGCCGCTTTCTCGGCCAGGCCTTCGAGCGCGGCCTGATTCCGCACCGTCAGGAATTGGAATTTGTCGTTTGACCTTGTCCGCTCAAGAGGCAACTCCTTTGTAAACCAGCACCACCGACGTTTCAATCTGCCGATCAGGTATGTGCCAATATGTCTTAAGCAACCGATTCTTCTCTTCGTCGCTGACCATTTGGAACCCGTGCCTCTGGTAAAATGTGATGGCCCAGCCGGCCGCATTCCATGTCCCGACGAGTATTTTGCCATTGATCTGTCCCAGCAAATGGGCCAGCAATTTTCCACCGATGCCTTGGCTGCGCATTTCATTTCTGACGTAGGCGTGCCGGATTAACGTGACATCCTTGACCGGTTGCATGCCCATTACGCCGACGAGTTGGCCGTTTCTTTCGTAACCCCAAAACCTGACGCCCGCCGCGATTTCTTCCTTCAACTCCTTCAACGCCATATACGGCTCGCGCCAGCAGTCGGCCGGAATCACGCCTCGGTAAACCCGGGAGGCATCATTGACGATGGCGAGAATGTCCGAAACATCGGAATCAGTGCAGGGCCGGATCATGCTGTTTCGATTAGTTTTATCGGGCGTGAAGTGAACCATCCGCTTCCATTTTTGCAATGAGCGGGCAAATATCGCGTTGCAGGCAGAATGGCACGTCGTCGCGCAGGTCGGGAATGGCCAGCAACCGCCGCGCGTTTTCGGAGGTGCGAACCGTCGCCAGCAAATCAGACTTTGCCTGCGCATAAACGCGTCGGGCAATTCCAGCCGAATCGCTCATTTGCAGAAACTCCTCACCCGCCTGCGTGGCCGGAGCCACTTCGGCGCGGCGAAGGCCCGCCCTTCGGACAGCCTCTCCCCGCTTGGGCGGGTAGAGGGGCGCGTGTAATAGCATTTCGCACAACGCGCCCGCCGCCAGCACGTCTTCCAAAGCCGCGTTTTCGCGCGTGCCGGCGCAGACCAGCACCACCTGCGCGGGCCGGAGTTTTTCAAGCAATTCCGCCGTGGCCGTGAGATTCAAGAACGAAGCAGCCAGAACCGCTTTTGCGCCCGCGCAGGCGCGCAACGCCCGCGTGCCGTTGGTGGTCGTGCTCACAATGATTTTGCCGCGGACTTTTTCCGGCGTGTATTCGCGCGGTGAGTTGCCGAGGTCGAAATCAATTCCGCCCGTTTGCGCGGCGCAGATTCTCAGGCCATCGCGTTCGCCGCCCAACAGGACGTCCGGCTGCCTTTTGCGGATGGCCATCGCTTCGGCAATTTCGGAGACAGGCACAACGGCCATCGCGCCGTGGTGCAGCGCGATCACAAATGCGCTCGTCGCGCGCAGCACGTCGAACACGACGCACGCGGCATCGCGCAAATCGCGTTTCGCCAGCGCGGGCAATTCCGACGGGGTCAAAATGGCTTCGAGTTGTGCCATAAATCTTTCGGAGGGACGAACTTTGCGGGTCCCCGAATTCCAACCATCTCAAATCAATCAGGGTCTCGTATAATTCGACCGCCCGGGTTGTCGCGCGAAGATCCTATTTGATTTTGGTCCGCATGTAATGAAAAAGATATTGCTGGGCGTAACCGGCGTGCGGTCCGAAATGCGACGCGGCAAAGTGGCGCAACTTTTTCGCCGTTACGCGGCGGCGTGGAAAATAAAGCCGGCGCAATGCGCGTTCCACCCAGACGTCCACGGGAAACGCTGAATCAAAACCGTAAGCAAAGAGCAGCACACAATCGGCGATTTTACCGCCGACGCCGGGCAGTCTCATTAATTCCTCACGCGCTTCGGCCAGCGGCAGGCGGCGCGGCTGTTCCAAATCGAATTTCCCGCCGGCAATCTGCCGCGCGGCCGCGAGCAGGTGCGGCGCGCGGAAACCCATCTTGCAGGCGCGCAACTCGGCTTCCGTCGCACGCGCGATATTTTGCGGCGACGGAAATACGAATTGCCGAGTTCGGCCTGTGGCTGAATCGAGTCGAGCCACAGGCTCGACGCTACGCCGATTGATCGGTTCGCCAAATTGTTCGCAAAGCAGCGCGACGATTTGCCGGATTTGGACGATTTGTTTGCTGGAGGATAAAATGAATGACGCCAGGCATTCCCACGGGTCCTGGCGTAGCACACGCAAGCCGCGGCAGGCGACGACGGCGTCGCGCATCGGCTCGTCGCCGGGAAAAGTCTTGAGCACGGCGTCCAAATCCACTTCAGTTTGGAGATAATCGCGCAACCATCGCCAGTCAACGATCGGAGCATCAGTTTCGGCGCGAAAGCCATCGCGCGTTGGTGTCAACCGCACCCAATATCGGCCAATGACGCCGGTCCAGGAATCATCAGCGCGTTGCCAGCGGAAGGCCTGGCCGGAATCGAGTGTCGCCGCCAGATCATAATCGTGGACGGGCAAAACGATTTCCACGGCTGACTTTATGATTGAAGGCATTTTTGGGGAACCACGAAACACACGAAGCGCGCGAAATATTTCACAGATTCGAGAAAGCTGTTTGCATCTTTCGTGTCATTCGTGTGTTTTGTGGTTGAAGATTCATCTCAAATTGTAACACGCCCAAAGATGGACACGGCGGAAGACGCGGTCGCCGAGTTTGATTTCGTATCCGCCCAGATCGGTGACGGATTCAAATTCCTTCAGCATACGTGGCGGTTTGGGCGACGGCGGCGGGGTTTCGGCATAATTCACCGGCTGGCCCTTCACCCATTTCCAGAGCCAGTCCGATTCGAGCGGGTAGGGGTCAAGTTCGGTGACAAAAATGGCGTTTTGGCCTTTGCGCTGGGCGCGGTAATCGTATTGCGGCCAGAAATAGAACTGATTCACCGGTTCGTCCGAATCCACGCAATAAACCAGCGGCTCGGATTGGAGGGCGGCTCTGGCTTGGGGCAAATAGAACGAAAACAGCCCCGTCATGCCGTAATGATCGGCGATGATGAACGCCGGTTTGCCTTCGGCCTCCAGTTTTTTGCGCTCCGTATCAACGAGGGCGGCGGTTGGTTTCCAGGCGCGCACGCGGCGCAGCGGGTCTTTTTCGCCGGGCAACAGGTCGCCGGTGATTTTGCCGATGAGGTTGCTTTGATACATCATCGCCACGACAAAGATGCCGAGCGCGATGCCGATCGCCAGAAACGGTTTGACCCATTTGGAACCGGCACGCAGGCGTTCCCCCCAATAAGCCGCCATCAAACAAAACAATGGCGGGACGGCGGTCACCGGCCAGTTTGGCAAAATGCGCGAGTGAAGCGAGTAGAGCCAGTAGCCGAGGAAGAGCGGCGCGCCCATGCAGAATAAGTAAAGCCACAGTGGACGCACGCGCCATCGCTTCCAGAAGCCGACCGTCGCCCACAGCATGCCGGCGAAGAGAATCGGGTTCAACAACAGGCCCTGGGTGAAGAGAAAATCCCCAAAAAAGCGCAGGGTGAGATGCCATGGTTTGTGCAGACTGGCATCACCCGCGACGTGACGGACGGTGACCCAGCCATGTTGGGTGTTCCAGATCAGCACCGGCAATGTGCAGACCAGGAACACCAGCAGCGCCAGCCATGGGCCGGGCCGCCGCAGGTGGGCGCGCGCCGGTTTCCAAAGCGTGAAGAGGGCCGCCCAACACGCAATCTGACAGGCTGCGGTGTATTTGCAGAGAAACCCGAGCCCCATCGCCAGGCCAACAACGAGCCAGTCGCGCGTTCTGCCGTCCGGTTGCGTTGCGCGCCAGCCGGCGACCACCGCCCACATCCAACACAAGACCAGCGGCGGATCAATCGTCATCAGAATCGTCCCGAGGCTGAGCAGCGGTGTGGCGGTGACGATGAGCAGCAGCCAGAATCCGGCGCGCGCGTTGATTTCCCGCGCGAAAAAGCGCAACACCATGACGCTCAGGATGGCAGCGAACAACGGCGCGAAAAACCGGACACCGAATTGCGTATCGCCAAAAAGCGACGTGCTGACAAACTGAATGACTGCGATGCCCGGCGGTTTGCTGTAAAACGACAACGCCAGGTGTTTTGACCACAGCCACTGGTAGGCTTCGTCCTTTTCCAGATCAATCGTGCCGCTGGCAACGTAAATCCAGCGCGCGATCAACATGGCAAAAATGAGGATGTAGCCGAGGCGAAGCCATTCCCTTTCGGAGTTTGGAGTTCGGAGTTCCGAGTTGGTAGAACTTTGATTTTTTGATTCCGCACTCCGCACTCCGCCTTCCGCATTCAATAATGACGGCAGTTGCGCGTGCCAGACGGGGAACCATTTTTTCCCAAACCACTGCCACGCGGTTTCAAACGTGACCGCCAGGGCCGCGGCGTAACCGCCGCCCAGAATTGCGCCGGCCAGCACGTCGCCGGGGTAGTGGACGCCGTTATAGACGCGTGAAAACGAAACGGCCAGCGCCATTGGCAGCATGAACCACGCGCTGCGCCGGTAAAATAAAAACGCAATCATCGTCATTGCGAACCAGTTGGCCGCGTGCGACGAAGGCATGCTGTTGCGTCCTGGCGCGTCGGCGGCCATGTTCAGGCCGGCGCCATTTGCCGCGGCTGGCGGGACATAGCCCTCGCCGCCGACGCCGAACAGTCTGGCCTCCGGCAGAGTGACATACGGGCGCGGCCGGGCGATGGCGTGTTTGATGGTGTTGTCAACGAGCGGATCACCGAGCGCGACGACGAGCATTATCATCAACGCGCACAGGCGGGCGCGGGCGTCGCCAAAACAAAGCATGGCGAGGCCAATGGCAACCGCCAGCGGGATGAACCAGTGCACGCCGACGCCGCTCAAAACCGGCATCAGCCGGTCGAAGAGCGGATTGCTCAACGACTGGTTGATGAAATCGAAGAGGCCCGTATCGAGCGTTTGCAGCCAATGCATCGCCGTCAGTGTAGCGGGAAATGGAAAGTTGAAAACTGAATTGCGCAACCGGCTGCTGTTTTACGCCCGAGCCCGCCTGATTCCCGCCCTGGCAACGTGCCGTCGCGTTGGTGTTGCCGAGCTGCTATGCGTTGAGGTAAACTATTCGC
>JBEKEJ010000168.1:0-6811 GCA_050013895.1 Verrucomicrobiota bacterium
CATCCAAGCCATAAAAAATTTTGCGCACCCTGCATGACGCCGGCAAACAGCGGCATCAACAGGGAGAACAACATTACCCCCAGCAGCAACCACAGGGCGATGGGGTTGGACAAATGCCAGTTGGCCACGATCTGCTTCTGGAAATACAATGTGACCGTCGAGGCGATCAGCCAGAACAGTATGGTGCCCAGCCAGGCCGCGCGGATGGTGCTGCGCAACTGGCGTTCGCGGCCGGTCGCCAGCGCGTTCGCCGTCTGTTGCGTGAACACCATCTGGAAGGGAATGGTCGGAACCAGGTTCACGACGGAAAAAAGCGTGATGAGCATGCCGTATTCGCCCGCGGGGATTTTTCTGGAGAGGAAATGGATGCCCAACATCAACAGACCGCTCGCCATCGTCGCCACCATCAGCCAGCCGCTCTGCCGGAAAAACGCCGCGTGATGCGACCCGGCCTGGGAGGACTCCGGACTGGCTTGGCATTTTTCCGCGGTCATGAGTACGGGCGGGAAGATTGCCGGACGCGCTCAGCGGAGAAAAGACGTTTCAACCACGAAATGCACGAAACACACAAAATAGAGCAAATAAAGGACTGCTTTCGTGTCATTCTGTGTGTTTCGCAGTTCAAAGACTACGGCAGCGATTTCAGAAAATTCAACAGCAGATTTTTGCCGCGTTCCAGCGACGCCAGCGAAATCCATTCGTCCGCCGTGTGCGCCTGCGCGATGTCGCCGGGACCGAACACCACGCTCGGAATGCCGGCGCCGGCCAGCACCGCCGCGTCGCAGAAATAATCCGCGCCCGCCGGTTTCGACTGCCCAAGGCTCCGTAAAAACCGCCGGACGAGCGGCAGCTTCGGGTTCGTTTCCAATGGCAGCGCCGGCGCGAGCTTCACGCTGGAAATCTTCGCCGACAAATTTTTCGAGTTCAGGAAGGCGTCAATTTCCTGGCGAACACCGGTTTCCGTTTCGCCCGGCAGCGTCCGCCGGTCCATTGTGATGGCGCAGCGGTCGGGCACGATGTTCGGCTGCGCGCCGCCGGAAATCGTGCCGACGTTCACCGTCGCCGCGCCGAGCAGCGGATGTTTCCGTTTCCGCAACCGCGTCGCGTAATCCGCTTCGAGCGCGCAGACGATGCGCGCCATTTCGTGGACGGCATTCTGGCCGAGTTGCGGTGCTGCGCCATGCGCCGCCTTGCCGCACGTTTCGAGTTGCAGCCACAAGCTGCCTTTGTGCGCAGTGACCAACTGCAAACGGGTCGGCTCGCCGACGATGGCCAAATCCGGCGTTTGGAGTTCCGCCTTCAGACGGCTCGGGCAACCAACGCCCTCGCCTGCCCGCCTGAAGGTGGAACTCCGAGCCGCGCCCTTAAATTTCTCCGCCACGAGCGCCCGCGCACCAGCCTGCGCGTGTTCCTCGTCAATCAAACCGGCGAAAATAATCTCGGTTTCGTTCGGGCGTGATCTGGCGTTCGCCAGTTCGCAAAGCGCGGCGAGCATGGCGGCGACGGACCCTTTCGTGTCGCACGCGCCGCGCCCATGCAGCCGCCCGCTTTTCCGGCACGGGACAAATTGCGATTCGCCGGCACCGATGGTATCGAGGTGTGGCGCGAGCAGGATGGTCTGGCGGATCTTGTTCCGCGGGAGCAGCCGCACAATAAGGTTGGAGCGCCCGGGAAGGACTTTCTGAAATTCCACTTCGAGTCCGGCACGCGCTGCGACGGACGCGAGAAAATCCGCCACATTCTTCTCGCCATAATGCGATTGACGAAGCCGGCCCTGTCGCACCGAAGCTCCATCGGATGGAGCGAAGGCAGGATTCACGCTGGGGAGCGCGATCAGTTCGGCCAGAAGTTTTTCCGTGCGCGTCATAAGCCAGGAATTTAACGGCCGGTTGCTTAAGTGTCGAGAATTGCGGGAATTCCAACCTTGTGAAGGGCTTGCTTACAATTTGAAATACTACAAATATGCCGCGCCTACAGCGTTGGGGAGGGAAAGCCCGCAGGTTGCGGGGCGTGGAAAGCCGCTGGCCATTTTGCGCGCGGTGGTTTATTGGTAACTGCGTATGAAAAATTTGATTCCCGTTCTTCTGGCTTTAAGTTGCGCCATGACCATGCGCGCGGCCATTCACACCGAAACCGTCGAATACAAGCAGGGCGACACCACGCTCGAAGGGTTCGTCGCCTACGACGACGCCATCCAGGGCAAACGCCCCGGCGTGCTCGTGGTGCATCAATGGCTGGGGCTGACCGATTACGAAAAGCACCGTGCGGAAATGCTCGCGCAACTTGGCTACGTCGCGTTTTGCGCGGACATTTACGGCAAGGGCGTCCGCCCGCGGAACACGGCGGAGGCCGGCGCGCAGGCGGGCAAATACAAGAGCGACCGCCGGCTGCTGCGCGCCCGCGTCAACGCCGGCCTGGATGCCTTGCGGCAACAGCCGCTGGCGGATCCAAAACGCATCGCCGCCATCGGCTATTGTTTCGGCGGCACGACGGTGCTGGAACTGGCGCGCAGCGGCGCGGATGTTGCGGGCGTGGTGAGCTTTCACGGCGGTTTGGACGCGCCGGACCCGGCCGACGGCAAAAACATCAAATGCAAAGTGCTGGTCTGCCACGGTGCGGATGATCCCTCTTCATCGCCCCAGGACATCGCCGCTCTTGAAAATGAAATGCGCAACGGCAGCGTGGACTGGCAGCTCATCAAATACGGCGGCGCGGTCCATTCCTTCACCCAGCCGAACGCCGGCAACGACAATTCCAAAGGCGCGGCTTACAACGAAAAGGCGGATCAGCGTTCGTGGGAGGCCATGAAGCAATTCTTCGCCGAAATTTTCAAATGAATCCGCGAATTGCGCGAATTTACACGAATTTGCATTCCTTCTTTGAATTCGCGGCATTTGGCGAAATTCGTGGATAACAACCCATGCGCATCACGGGCGGCAAAGCAGCGCGGCGGATCCTGAAAGTTCCCAAAGGGCTTGCGGTTCGTCCGACGCCCGACCTCGTCAAACAGGCGGTGTTCAACAGTCTCGGCGCGAGGGTGGTCGGCGCGCGCGTGCTGGAATTGTTCGCCGGTTCCGGAGCGTTGAGCCTGGAATGCCTGAGCCGCGGCGCGGCGTCGGCAATGTGTGTGGAAAAGTCGCACAAACACGCGGAATTCATCCGTCACAACGCGGAAACGGCCGGTTATGGGGGAATTCTTGAAATCCGGATGCAGGACGTTTTCACGGCGCTGCATCAACTCGCGGAAGGCGGCCGGCAATTTGATTTGATCCTCGCCGACCCGCCCTACGGCGAAAAAAACCTCGGTCACCGCTCCACCTCATTCGCCCAGCAATTGCTCGACGATGCGACGCTGCCGAAGTTGTTCGCGGCAGGCGGGCGGTTCATCCTCGGTCATGCCCGGCGCGACACGCTGGAAATCGTGGCGCCATGGCGCGAAGCAAAGGCGCTCAAGCATGGCGACAGCGTGATGCGGTTTTTGGAAATCTAAATCGCAGCAGCGGACGTCAGTCCGCTCTGATGGAAAATATATTTGAGCCGGTTCACGCCGGCTGCTGCGAGGCCTTCTCCACCGCCTCGCGGATCATCTTCCTGAATTTCTCAATGCCTTGATCGAACGCGGCGGAAATGGGCAGCAACGAAACTTTATGAATTTTCTTTTTGAATTGTTTCAAATTTTTCCCGGCCACCGGCTCATCCATTTTGTTCGCGACGACGAGCCGCGGTTTTTCGAGCAAGGCCGGACCGTATAGTTTCAGTTCGCTGAGCAATTGGCGGTAATCATCCCACGGCGCGCGGTTGTCCGTGCCGGCCATGTCGAGCAGCAGGACGAGGATCTTACAGCGTTCGATGTGGCGCAGAAACGCGTGGCCCAGCCCGACGTTTTGGTGCGCGCCTTCAATCAATCCCGGCACGTCGCAAACCGTGAGCCGGTGGAAATCGGCATATTCCAGAATGCCGATTTGCGGATGCAGCGTGGTGAAGGGATATGGCGCGATTTTCGGGCGCGCCTTGGAAATGGCGGTGAGCAGCGTGGACTTGCCCGCGTTGGGATAACCGACCAGCCCGACTTCCGCGATGATGCGAAGCTCCAGAAGAAAATCGCCTTCCCCGCCCGGCTCGCCCGGCTGCGCGAAGCGCGGCGTCTGGCGCGCGGCTGTGGCAAAATTGCGGTTGCCCAATCCGCCGCGCCCGCCTTTGCATAAAACGAATTGCTGCCCGTGTTTCGTGAGATCGGCGACCAATTCGCCCTTGGGTGTTTTGTCTGTGGTTGTGCCGCCCGCGGCAGCGGACAAATCAATTTCCACGGCCATTTCACTGCCGGCGCGGCGGATCAGCGGTCGTTGGCGCGCACCGGTGCTAAATATCGGTTTTTCATCGTCCATCTCGTCCTCGACGTCTTTCCTTTCGGCCAGGCGGCCGCCGGCAATCCGCCAGACGAGCGTGCCGCACGGAACTTTGACAATCAGGTCTTTGCCGCCGATGCCGTCCATGCCTTTGCCGAGGCCGGGCCGGCCATCCGGTGCGAGTAGGCGCGGCTGATAATACTGTGCGACCAGATTGTTGAGGTCGTGGTCGGCCTGCAAAATCACGCTGCCGCCGCGACCACCATTGCCGCCGCTGGGACCGCCCTTGGGACGAAACTTCTCGCGCTGGAACGCGACACAGCCTTTGCCGCCGTGCCCCGCCCGCGCGTAAATTTTGATTTCGTCAATAAACATGGGCCAACGTTCTTAATCCTGCTCTAAATCGTAATCTTCATCTCTGTCGTAGAGTAAGATTAAGCTCAAGATTACGACTAAGACTATGGAAACGAAGAAACAAAAAAGGCGAGGCACTTGGCCTCGCCCGGAAATTCAATTGCGCCGCCTAATTTTTCGCCGCGGCGGGTTCGGCCACGACGTTCACGCGGGTGCTGTTCTTGTCGAATTTCACCTTGCCGTCCACGAGCGCGAAGAGCGTCCAATCGCGGCCCGTGCCGACGTTCCGGCCGGCGACAAATTTTGTGCCGCGCTGCCGGACGAGGATGCTGCCGGCGGTGACAAATTCCCCGCCAAATTCCTTCACGCCCAGCCGTTTGCTGGCGCTGTCGCGACCGTTGCGGACGCTGCCTTGACCTTTCTTGTGTGCCATAACTTTTTGGGGGCTGGGTTCTGGCGTCTTGGTTCCAGGGAAAAACCCGGATGCCAGACGCCACCTCCAAGACCCGGCTTTAGGTTTTGATTTCCTTGATCTTTACCACCGTCAATTCCTGACGGTGGCCGATGCTTTTGTGATAACCTTCGCGGCGCCGCATCTTGAACGTGAGCTTTTTCTCGCCGCGTTTGTGCCCGACCACGTCGGCCACCACGCTCGCGCCGCTCACCGTGGGCGAGCCGACGGCAACCTTGCCGTCGCGATTGACCAGCAACACGCGGTCAAACGTGACCGGCTTGCCGGTCTCGACGGTCAGACGCTCGATTTCCAACGTGTCGCCCGCCGCCACACGATACTGTTTGCTTCCGGTTTCCAATACGGCGTACATAAAATTTCCCGCAAAAGGGACCTGATGAAACCAGAAATGCGCCGGGGTGTCAATGTTGGAATTCGGGAAAATGGGCCTGCGAAAGCGCAAATATCCAGGCTTTGACGTTGAATTGCAGGCAGTTGCAAGGCTAGCCCCCGCCTTAAATCCGCAACTGCGGCGCGCGACGCCACAGGAAATTCATCAGTCCAAACAGTTCCAACGCGAACGGCGCGTAGCCGCCGTAGCCCAGCAACGGCATCTCGAAGACGTGCAGGAAGCCCGCGCCCGGTGTGTGGTAAATCCATTTCGGCCACGACCAGTAATTCCACATCTCCCAGAAGAACCCGCACACCAGCGCGCCGAGCGACAGCGCCAGCACCGGCCGCCAATCGCCACGCTGCAACCATTCGAGCAAATGCCGTCGCCCCAGCCGGCGGTTCAGCGGCTCGAAAATCAGCGCCAGCGAAATCCAGACAAACGGGTAGCAAAGCCTCGGCCAGAGCAGCGTCAACCCCAGCATCGCCACGCCCGCAAACAACAGGCCGAGGGAAAGCGTTCGCGTTGGCGGGACGGGTTTGCGCGACGCAAACGTCTCCATCCACCGGAACGTGCGCACCAGTTCCGCCGTCTCGAACACCGCCGGCATGACCGTCGAGAACGACAGCGTGCAGAGGGTGTAATATTCGAACGGCGTGAGGGTGTGCGCGCTGAGATATTCCCAATTGCCGGTGCGCCAGTTGACCATTTCAAACAGCCACCACACCGGCGCCGACGCGACAAACAGCAGCACGAAATCCCGGCGCGAACGCGTCCATAGCGAAGTGCCGGCGCGCGCCAGCACCATTGCGTCCACGACGAGGACGTAGCCGAGCCACAGCGGAAAGAACAGGTAAGCCGTTCGCATCCCGGGCAACGTCCAGTTCAACGGCCAGCACACGGCCAGCAACAACAGGCCGAACCAGCCTTGCTGCGCCAGCCATGCGGGATTCCGGGCCGAATGCATTGCCATCTTAAACTGAATTGTCGAAGACAGACCTGCCGCGCGCAAGCCCGGAACGCGAAATGATTTGACTGCCAACCAGACGAGCTGAAATGTGCTTGCACCGGTTTTTGTGCCGGATATATTGCCCGCGTCTGTGAGATAACTTGTCGTTTCAGGACATGGCAAATCTTCAAGTGAACTTGGTTCAGTGATGATTTGAAACCCGATGGTCGGGAACAGTCTGGAAAAACGGTTAGTCTTGAACAGCAAATCATCAAATATGAGCACGAAATTGTTTGTGGGAAATCTTTCCTTCAACACTA
>JBEKEJ010000169.1:0-6642 GCA_050013895.1 Verrucomicrobiota bacterium
AGCATCGCCTGCAAATGGAGGACAATCAGCAGACCCACACCATTCCCGAAGACCTCCCGGCCCGGCTGCGGCTGGCGCGGTTGATGGGCTTCAAAGCGTTGGCAGCATTTGAAACGGCGCTGAAGACGCATACCGGCAACGTGCGCCGGGTTTATGACCAGATCCTGAAGGCCGAGACGGCAAGACCGGCGGAGACAATCCTGCCCGCAGAGTTCGATGGCGCGGAGACGCAATGGACAGAGTTGCTGGCGGCGCATTCGTTTCGCGAGCCGGAGACGGCGGTCCGGTTGTTGAAAGAATTTGCCGACGGGCCGGGTTATGTTCACGTCTCACCGCACACCACGGAACTGGTACGGCAACTGATCCTGAAATTTCTGGCCCTTTGCCCAAAACCCGCGGCGAAGCGCGGCGAATACGGATACGGTCCCCGGTCTCAAATCCTTTCCGATCCCGACCGGGTGCTGACGCGCTTGGAAACTTTCATTGAGGCCTACGGCGCGCGCACGGCGTTGTTTGAAATGTGGAACAGCAATCCGGCGGCCTTTGAACTGCTGCTGTTGCTGTTCGACCGCTCGGAATTCCTGGCCGAGGTCGCCATCCGCACGCCGGATTTGGTTGACGACCTGGTGAACAGCGGCCGCCTGCGCCAGCACAAGACCGCGCCGGAAATCTTGAAGGACTTGCGCTACGGCCTCGCCGACGATGACCAGTTTCTCTGGCTGCGCCGTTATCACGAGGCCGAGTTGATGCGGCTCGGGCTGCGCGACATCCTCGGCCTCGCCGACTTCGAGCGGAACCTGGAGGAGCTTTCCGCGCTGGCCGATGCCTGTCTGCAGTATGCGGTCGAGGTGGTGATGCGTAAAAATAAAGTCAAGACGCTGCCCTTCGCCATCATCGGCCTTGGCAAACTCGCCGGCTCCGAGATTGATTACGGCTCCGACCTCGACATCGTCTTTGTCGCGGATGCGAAAACGAAAGGGCTGGCGAAATTCCAGCGGCTGGCGGTGGAAGTGATGGAATTGCTGTCACGCCGGACGGAGCAGGGGATGGTGTTTCAGACTGACGCGCGCCTGCGGCCGGACGGCGAAAAAGGCCTACTTGTCAATACACTGGCCGCTTACGAGGAATACTATCGCAAACGCGCGCAGCTTTGGGAAATCCAGGCGCTCACCCGCACGCGGCCGGTGGCGGGCGATATGAAATTGGGCGCGCGGTTTCAAAAGCTGGCGGCGGCCTTGACGGATTTTTCCACAGCTCCAAAAAAACAAAGCCGGAGGGGCGAACTCCGCGAGCCCCCGGTTCAATCAGGGCGTCGTGGAACTCCGCCCTCCGCAATGAAAACCGCCCGCGGTTTGCCCGCCCGCTTCACACCGGACTGGAAGGAACAAATCCACCGGATGCGGATGCGCATCGAGAAGGAGCGAACGCCGCGCGGCCAGGATGATCTGGCCATCAAGACCGGCAATGGTGGTTTCATGGATGCGGAATTCATCGCGCAGGCGCTGTGTTTGGAACACCGCTGGCAGGAGGCCAACACGCTCCGCGCGCTCGAATGCGGCCGCGCCGCCGGTGTTTTGCCGGACGCGGACAAGTTAATCGAGAATTACCGGCGATTACGGCGCGTCGAGGGCATCCTGCGCCGGTGGAGTTACGAGGGCGAAACCGTTTTGCCGGACGACGCCCCGGCATATTGCCGCGTTTCGGTGCGTTGCGGCTTTGCGACGCCGGATGAATTCAGGAAGGCGCTGGCCAAATGGCGCGGGGCAATCCGCGAGGTTTACAATAAGATTTTCAACGCCAGAACACAGGGACGCCGGGAAAAGTAAAAATTATTGCTCCCTGAGTGTAGTGGCTAACGTTGAAGCAAATTACCACCTTTAAAAGGCGATTGCAGTCATCGTCACGGTCAAAACTCAAGTGGCGGTGGCCGGTAGCCTCAGTGCGGGGTTAGGCAGCAAAATCGTCATATCTCATGGTGTTTTAACCTGCTCCACCTTCCCATCTGCATCGCGCACTCTCAAGACCACTCGCGTGGCATTTGTAGACGAGACAAAGACCTTGCCGTCCGCGTTCGTCGTGACCGACGAAACCCCCCAAACGCCTCGTTGAACCTCCAAAATTTCCCAAACCCCATCTTTGAACCCACACTTAAGCGGCGAGCTCTGGCGTAACTCTCCAGACGCAATCTCAACAACCTGATGCTCGGACATATGCCGCCCCGGCAAAATCGTATCCTTGTCATCTGCCGACTGCTGCTTCTTGCAACCAATAGCGGCAACTGCCGCCAAACATAGTATCAATGTGAATGGTTTCATAACGTGATGTGTCATTGTGAGGTTAAGTTTTCAATCATCTGAATAAACGACGAACTCGCATAATAGTTGCGCGCAATGCTGCCTGCCCGCCTTGCGTCACTGGCTTGCGCGGGACGGACGTTTGACTGGTCGGGTGCGGGAATAAAAGGCGTCTCGGTGCGAGGCGTGGACAACATATGCAGCCGTGGCAAATTCAATCCGCCGTTCCTCACCTTGCGGCAGCCAGCAAAACAGAAATTGTTCAGCGTGTAAGCCTTCCGCCGCGTGCCGCTAAGATTTTACTGGGAGCGTAGATTTACCACAGGAGCAAGTATCCATTTTCCTGAGCCAGTCACGTTGCCTTCCACTACAGTCCAAATTCCATTGAATATTCCGTCTCCGGCGACTGTTGCCACATCACGCCCGATAATTATTGTGATAGGAGGAAAGGGAATATCTTGTTTTTCTTCGATATTCCACTCAGACGTATTTAAACCATCAAAAGTTAAATCGGTGTTGGTCATTCCATTGTCTTCAGCAAAGAGGTGAAAGAAAATCATCCCGAAGTGAGTTTGGCTCTTAAGCCCGCCAGTTCTCGCGCTTCTCCACTTACCACTAGCAAAGATAGTAGGGTTTGAAATAAAGCTAAAGAACACAACATTAGTGCCGCCGTTATTTATCCCTACGCTGACATCAAAAACTAGGCTTGTGCCGCTTTTGTCCACGACAACAATGTCTTTGGTGTTTTTATCCAGTGCCAGTTGTGCGCCATTAGGCCAGTTTGTGTTCAAGGCGGTGGCCAAAAAGCTCAAGAGTTCTCTATTATTAATTCGTGAGGCACTGATGGTTGATACCAATGCGTTGGGTAATGTAGGACCTTGCTGTCCGGCAGTAAGGCAAAAGCTAAGCTTTTCAAATTGAGAAAGTGCTGGTTCTGATGTGGCGAAGGAAGTCCACATTGTAAGCACAGTCACGATGGCCATGAAGGGCAACTTGCTGAGTTTCATATTTTGAGGCTTCTGATGAACACACCAATAATGCGCTCTCTTCTTCAAATTACAAGGCCAAAAGCAAGTGTTCATTTTGGTTCTTGGTCAAACCATTGATGTTTGCGCCTGACACACAGGTATATTACGGAATCGGCCATTTGGTGGGACAGGCGTTCTCGGTCGGCCACGCTTTAGGGCGTGTTTGATTCCCTTTTCAATCGCCCAATCAAGTGCGGCACGGTCAGCACCGGTCTGCCCGCCACTGACGATTTTTTCAATCAAGGGCATACCAGCCTTGCCGCTATACGATGGCCCGCCTGCTGCGCAGGCTTGGCTGGGGCAGGCCGGAAGCCGGAAGGAAGGGGTTAAAAAAAGAGGGGGCGAACCATACCCCGAAATCGTCCTACGCCATCCCAAAGGGAACCCCGATTGATTGCATTTTGGCAGGTTAACACGAGGAAACAGACAGGAAACCGCTTTGGGGGCATTTTGAATCCGAATTCCGAAGTTGGGTGCGCGCAAAAGGTGGTAGGGATGGCGCGCTGCGCTGTCCCCGCCCGCGTCCAGCGGGCGGAACGAATTGTGCGAGGGTGGAGGCGCGCCCCGGGTCGGTTCCGCGCCTGAACGGCGCGGTGACGGCGCAGCGCGCCATCCCTACCAACTTCGGTTTTCGGGTTGAATCAATTCCCCTTCCATCCTGACCAGTTTGACCACCTTGAACCGTCTTGCGATTGTAGTAAGTTTTCGTAGTAAGTTGGCCGTCTAAACCATCACAAGAATCACAATTGCCTTGATTTTATTGGCTCTTTTTGAAGTGGAGCGGGTGAAGGGAATCGAACCCTCATCTCAGGCTTGGGAAGCCCGCATTCTACCACTGAACCACACCCGCCTCCACGTCCAAGCCGCTCCGGCGCGGCAAGCCCGCCACCATCGCGACATCAGATTCGGCCCGCCGGACGCAGGCGAACGCGGGCCAACCCGCGTTGAATCTTGATTGCTTTTACCAAACTGCGCGGCGGCTGGCAACCAGTTTGCGATTGCCGCCGAATGAATCGGTCGGGCAACTTCAGGTCAAATCGTCATCGCGTCGAAACCGCCATCCACGACCAGTTCGGCGCCCGTGATGAAGCTGCCGGCATCCGATGCCAGCAACAAGGTCGCCCCGACGAGTTCATGGGCTTCGCCGAAGCGTTTCATCGGCGTCTTGGCCATGATGGAAGCCACCCGGTCAGGGCTGAGGATTTTTCGATTTTGTTCGGCGGGAAAAAATCCCGGCACGAGCACGTTCACGCGCACACCCTGCGCCGCCCATTCGCGCGCCAGGTTTTTGGAAAGGTTGTGCAGGGCGGCCTTCGACGCCGAGTAGGTGAACACCCGCGACAACGGTTTCAAGCCGGACGCCGAACCGATGTTGATGATGCTGCCCGAACCGCGTTCGACCATGTGCCTGCCGAAAATCTGGCACGCCAGCATGAGGCCTTTCAAGTTCACGGCGAGGATTCGGTCTATTTCCTCCTCGGAAATATCGAAAAACGGCGTCGCCGAATTCACGCCCGCGCCGTTTACCAGGATGTCCGCGCGCCCGAATCTGGCGAGCACGCCGGCCAGCAGCTTTTGGAGATCTGCCTTTGAAGTCGTGTCGCACGGAAAAAATTCCGCCTGGCCGCCGTCTGCGGTGATGCGGTCAAGCCTGAGCTTCGCCCTGGCGGCATTGCGGCCGGCCAGGGCGACAGCCGCTCCCGCCGCGGCCAACCCCCCGGCCATCGCCCCGCCCAATTCGCCCGTGCCGCCAATGATGACGGCCACCCTCCCTTTCAACCCGAAAAGTTCCGCCGGTGTTTTCATGGAGTCGGGCGTTGCCTGCGCGCGGATGGTTTTCCTTTCCGGGCCTTCGTTTCGTTCTCCGGCAGCGCCAGATACTGCCGCGCGTTATGATAGCAGATGTTGCTGATCATCGGGCCAAGCAGCGAATCATCATCGGGGATCAGGCCGTTCTCCACGTCGCGTCCGATCAGGTTGCAGAGCACGCGCCGGAAATATTCGTGGCGCGGGTAGGACATGAACGAGCGCGAGTCGGTCACCATGCCGACGAAGCGGGAGAGCAGGCCGAGATTCGAGACTGCATTGAGCTGCCACTCGATGCCTTCCTTTTGATCGAGAAACCACCAGCCGGAGCCGAGTTGAATCTTGCCCGGTATGCCGGAACCCTGGAAATTCCCCAGCATGGCCGCAACGACGTAATTGTCCGCCGGATTGAGGTTGTAAATGACCGTTTTCGGCAGCGCATTTTCCCGGTCGAGCCGGTCAAGAAATTGGGCCAGCGCGGCGGCCTGGGGATAATCGCCGATGGAATCAAAACCCGTGTCCGGGCCGATTTGCTTCAGCAGCCGCGTGTTGTTGTTGCGCAAGGCGCCGAGATGCAGTTGCCTGGTCCAGCCTCTTTCGGCGTCGAGCCGCCCGAAGAACAACATCATGAAGGCGGAGAATTGCGCGTGTTCGGCGGGTGAAATTTCCTTTTTGTCGCGCGCCTTGGAAAAAACTTCCGCGGCCGCCTTGTCGGAGCAAAAATCCGCCGGGCATTGCGTCAAACCGTGGTCGGAAAGCCGGCAGCCCTGCGCGTGAAAGAAATCGTGGCGGGCGCGCAGCGCGTCGAGAAATTTCCCCAAGGAATTAATTTCCACGCCGGCGACTCCGGCCAGACGGTCCACCCATTGATTGAACGGCCCCGGCTGGTGCGCCGCCAGCGCTTTGTCGGGGCGGAAAGCGGGCAGAACGCGCGTGGGCAGGCCGGACGCCGCAATGGCGCGGTGGTGCCCCAGGTCATCCGCCGGGTCGTCGGTCGTGCAAACCGTCCGGACATCAAATTTCTTGAGGATGCCCTGCGCGGTGAATTCCGGGGCGGCCAGCATTTCGTTCGCTTTTTTCCAGATGCGTGCGGCCCCGGCCTCGTCAAGCAATTCGTCAATGCCGAAGTGGCGTTTCAATTCCAGATGTGTCCAGTGATAAAGTGGATTGCGGAGCGTGTGCGGCACGGTGGCGGCCCAGGCCCGGAATTTCTCAAACGGCGCGGCGTCGCCGGTGCAAAAGCGTTCGGCCACGCCGTTGGCACGCAAGGCGCGCCATTTGTAGTGATCGCCCTCCAGCCAGATTTCAAAAAGATTTTTGAACCGGCGGTTTTCCGCGATTTCCCGCGGCGGGAGATGACAGTGGAAGTCCAGAATCGGCTCCTCTTCGGCGAACCGATGGTAAAGCTGGCGCGCCGCGCGGGTCTGCAACAGAAAATGTTCATGAATGAATTTCATGTGCTTGCGGCCTGAACCGCGGGCTCAGGCATTTCTTGTCCGGCCGACGCACAGGGG
>JBEKEJ010000170.1:0-6609 GCA_050013895.1 Verrucomicrobiota bacterium
GCAATGCGGCATGAGCGGCGTCATTCTCGGCCCGCCGAACCATCACGATTACCAGAACCTGCTGCGCAAGCTGCACACCGAACGTTTTTCCCGGATGCCGTTCGAGGTCTTCAAGGCGCGCGTTAGAATCGTGCGCGACGAGGAAGTCGTCAAAAAGTGGGTCGAGGAGCAGAGTTTCAAGACCGAATACACGGTGCTGAACGTGCCCGAGCCGCTCAAGCTCCCGAACCTGGAGGAGGTGGAGAAACATTTCCGCGCCGTCCACAAGGACACCATCATCAAACCGGTGGAATCGCACACGGTCGGCGGCGTGCTGAGCCGCAATCTGCGCTGCCGGGAATTGCAGCGACTGGTGCGCAACGATTGGGAACGGCAGAAGTATTTTCCGCTGCAACTGGCCACCTACCTCAGCCGGCAATTCGCCGGACACGGCCTGCATTTCTTCAAGGTCAACCGGACCTTTACGCACGTGTCCGTCGCCCGCCCGCAATTTCTCGACCTCGAAACCACGCCCGTGTCGGAAGGCGTCAGGCGCATCATCGCCCACATCAATGCGCATCCGAAATGCACGCGGCGGCATTTGTTCGAAGCCCTGGCACCGACGCCGGCGCCGGCGGTGGTGGCACAGGCGTCGTCGCCTGTTCGACCCGAAGAAACACACGGGCAAGATGCCCGTGCCACTACCGTGGCCGCGGAGCCGACGCCGGAACAGAACGCGGTCATTGCCGATTTGCACTGGCTGGTGCATCAGGGGCATGTGATTGAATTTGCCGACGGCCGGATGGACACGGCCAAGAAACCCGTGCCCCGGCCGCCAAAGCCGGAGAAGAAATCCACCGGGCAAAAACCCGCCGCGGAGGGCGAAGCCGCCGCCACCACGGCTGAGCCGTCGGCGGAAATCCCAGTTTTGACCGAGGCGGAAATTCCGGCGTCTGAACCGGAACCGGCGGGCGAACCGGCATCGGAAGCTCCGGCGCCAACCGAGGTTCCGGTTCCCGCGTCTGAACCAGCGGCTGCGGTGGAGACGACTCCGGCTGAACCGGCTGCCGGGACTGCGGTCGAGCCGGTTGCAGGGACCGGCACAACACCGGCGTGACAATTCCACCGGAGGGGCGAGTTACACGAGTCCCTGACTTCTTTGGCCCATGCAAATCGGGGGCTCGTGTAACTCGCCCCTCCGACCAAATTCCTGGCTTTCCTTAATCCACCACGCTGTTAACCTGTCCCATGCCTTTCACAAAGTTGGGCCTTTCTCCGGCGGTTCTCGATGGTGTGCGCGCGGCGGGTTACGTCACGCCCACACCAATACAAATCCGCGGCATTCCGCTCGTGCTCGCCGGACGCGACGTCATCGGCAGCGCGCAGACCGGCACCGGCAAGACCGCCGCGTTCGCGCTGCCGATTCTCTCGAAGCTGGGACAGCACGCGCCCGGACCGCGCGCGCTCATCCTCGAACCGACGCGCGAACTTGCCGCGCAGGTGGAAACTGCATTTCGCGATTTTGCGCGTTTCACCAATCTGCATGTCGCCGTCGTTTACGGCGGCGTCGGTTACGGCAAGCAGATGGACGCGTTGCGGGCGGGCGCGGACGTGCTCGCCGCCACGCCGGGCCGTTTGCTCGATCATCTCGAACGCGGCACGGTGCGCCTGGACAAGGTCCAGTTCCTCGTGCTCGACGAAGCCGACCGGATGCTCGACATGGGATTTTTGCCGGACGTGCGCCGCATCGTCGAGCGCTGCCCGCGCCAGCGCCACACCGCGCTGTTTTCCGCAACCATTCCAGCGCAGATCGAAACGCTCATTCAATGGGCGATGAAAAGTCCGGAAACGATTCAGATCGGCGCGCGCCGGACACCGGCGGAAACGGTCAAGCACGTCATTTATCCCGTCTCGGATTCGCAAAAATCCGATCTGCTGCTCGAACTGCTCAAACGCGTGGATTATGATTCAGTGTTGATTTTTTGCCGGACGAAACACGGAGCCGACCGCATTGCGGGATTGCTTAAACGAAACAATCACGCCGTGGCCGTGTTGCATTCCAATCGCACCCAGCGCGAGCGCGAACAGGCGTTGCAAGGCTTTCGCTCCGGCAGATTCGAGGCGCTGGTGGCGACGGACATTGCCGCGCGCGGACTCGACATCGCGGACGTGAGCCACGTGGTGAACTACGACGTGCCGCAGCATCCGGAGGATTACATCCACCGCATCGGGCGCACCGGCCGCGCGGAACACAGCGGCGACGCTTTCACCATCATGACCGCCGAGGACGCCAGCCACGTGTTTGCCATTGAAAGGTTCATCAGCCAGAAAATCCCGCGCGTGAAGCTGGAAAATTTCGATTACACATACACGATGCTGTTTGAAGAAGGAAAACCCGGCCAGCCCAAAGGCGGTTTTCCCGGCAAAGCCCGCGGCTCGCGGGTTCACGGAGGCTACCACTTCGGCATGTCCAGACGGAGAAGGTAAATCGCCTCGCACTGCGATAAGATTTAACCGACCTTTTCAAGGTGTTCGGCGAAGAACGCCACATTGTGCCCGTAAAAATCCTTTGTCCAATAGCCGACAAGATAAATTTTATCTCCGGCTTTCAAACGGATTGACGTGGCAATGTTGAGTGAACCCAAACACCATGCTTCGGCAATTCCATCAGAACTAAAATTAAAGTTGAGGCGTCTGTCTTCATCTTTGACCGCGACGACAGTGGCAAATATTTGTTCGTTCTCAATTTGCTGTATCATGAATCTTCGAGTTAAACAAATTCAAGGTGCGGGCAAGTCAATGGTTCTTTTTCCGTGTAGTCTGTTATATCTATCCAACCTACCGGATCAGGAACTTGGAGCGAAAAACGTCCATTTCGTTTAGAGACATTGAACTTTAACTGTCCTTTTTTACCACGGCTCATTTGCTTGCCGTAGCGGTCCAAAAAAGTTTTTGGCAGGTGAATTACTTGAACTGCCTCTTTTGTTGTTTCACAAAGCAAAACCGCTTCGTCAAATTGGCCATCCAGTAAGTTCAGAAACCATGGACAACTTTTTGATCGGTCTTCGCTGGAATAGGTTATGCCAACTGTTAAACCGGCCGCATTTTTGAAATAGCTCCGACGGACTCGATTCAACGGATTTCCGTTTTTCCTTTCCCGGTCAAGATAGGCCGCTCGACATTCATCAGCACGGAATTTTCCGCCAAAATCTGCTGAAGCAGACGTTGAATCATCGGAATCAAGATTTACCAGTTTTCCAATTGAGGTCGTGTCATCCGATCCATGCCGTTCAAGGACCAATCTCTCGGCTTGTTTCAATAATTCCGAATGTCTGGTTTGCAATTCCGTTGCACGCCTCAACCAGTCAGTTGCTTTGAGCAGCTTAGCGGTCTCTTTCTTTCGCGCAGCGGTTTCAGCTTCTTTGTGAACGTCATCTATCAGCGTCAATAAATCGCTCCATTTACCGTGGTATAGTGTAGTGTTCATAGTCACGTCAGAGTGACATATTTGACATAAAAAGCAAGCAAGAATTTGCGCTTTTGTAATAGCTTGTCCCTAAATTGGTTACTGCAAAGCCTGCCGCAACAGGATGTGAAAAACGTCCGCTGATTCAATCTACTTTGCGCCCGACCCGGTTCAGAGCCGCCGCAGAAAATCCGACGGGCTGACAATCGGGATTCCGCGAAATTGCCGGAGCGGAAGCAGGTGCTTTTTGTCGCCGCTCACGATGCAGTCCGCTTCCGCCGCCAGCGCACATTCCAAAATCATCTCGTCGTCGGGATCGGGTGTCGCACGCGTGGCGCGATCCGTTGGAAAAACCAGCGTGGCCGAATCCGTCAACGCATTCACCCATTCCACAAAGGCGCGTTCGGGATATTCCAAACGGAGTTCTTCGACGGTTTCATGATATTCGGCCAGCAGCGCGGGGCTGACCGCGGCTTCGCAGCGGCCTTGTGCCCAGGCCGCCAGACAATCGAATGGCGCGCCGCGCCAAAAGCTCGCGCTAGCCACCACGTTGGTGTCGAAGACAACCTTCACTGTTTGCGCCGGCTTCGGACCTGCCGCAGGGCGCGGGCGACGGCCGTTTCATCCGCCGGTTTCATTTCGGGAAGTTCGCGGCCAGCCAGCAGCAGCGAACGAACGCGCGCGGGCGTCAGCGTGCGCCGTTTCCGCAACACGATAAGCCCGTTGGCGTAGCCGACATCCAGTTCGTCGCCGGTTTTGATCCGCGCCTGTTCGCGAATGGCTTCCGGGATGACCATTTGTCCTTTGACCGATACATTGGCAATCATGCTGTAAGCCTAGCATTACTCTGGAAAGAATCAACTGGATTCTCCCAAAACCTGCCGCCGCAGGATTTGAAAAACGTCTGTTGATTCAATTTCCTTCGCGCCCAAAAAATCCGGCCGTTCCGTGATGAACACCGGCCAGTCCTTTTTGTCCGCCGGCCGCCGGCCATGCGAACCTTTCACCAGCGCCGCGTCGAGCGGAACCACGTCCATCAGCATCCGGAAGCCGAGTTTCTTTTGCAGCAGCCGCCACGCGATTTTCAGTTTCGGCAGCGGAATGACCGGGTCGAGAAACAATTCCACCGGGTCGTAGCCCGGTTTGCGATGGATGTCCACCGTCCGTGCGAAATCCGGCGCGCGCGCGTCATCCAGCCAGTAATAATAAGTGAACCACGCGTTTTCCCGAGCCACAGCCATCAAATCGCCCGAGCGTGGATGGTCAATGCCGGCGGCAATTTTTTCCGGCTTGCCGAGCACCCTTTCCACGCCCTCGGTTTTCTCCAGCCAGCCGCGCACGGATTTTTCCAGCGACGCATCATTGAGATAGATGTGCGCAACCTGATGGTCCGCCACGGCGAAAACCCTGCTCGCGCCCGCGTCGAGAATTTCCAGGCCCAGTTCGTCTTTCACCACCAGCCAGCGGTGCTCCCGGAAAATCCGGTTGAGATGGACCGGCGTGTCCACGTTGGTGATGCCGTATTCGGACAGCAACACCACCTGCACGCCGCGCTTGCTGAAGAAATCAATCAGGTCGCCGACGATGGCGTCAATCGCCCGCAAATCGGAAATAGTGGCGGGGTGTAGCGTCGAGCCTGTGGCTCGACTCGATTCGGCCACAGGCCGAACGCTGCACGAAGAATAAACTCCATGCCGCTGCAAATTGTAATCGAGGTGCGGCAAGTAAATCAGGTTCAGCGTCGGTGAATATTTGTTTTCAATCCATTTCGCCGATTCGGCAATCCAGCACGTGGCGCAATCGGCTGAACCCTGCGGCGTTTTGATTCCCGCCGCCGGCCCCCAAAAGCCGAAGAATGGAAATTCGCCGAGGTCGCGTTTGATTTCCGTGCGAACCGAATACGGCCACGCGTAAATGTCGAAAATCTTCCGGCCATCGGCGGGATACATCGGGCGCGGTGTGATGGAATAATCCGCGCTGGAATACATGTTAAACCACCAGAAACAATTGGCGCAGGTGATGGGTGACGGGTGCCGAGTGACAAGGCCGGATGGTTCGCGGAGCGCGTCCCACAATTTCGGGCTTTGAACCAGGTGGTTCGATTGTTTCCAGAACTGGACTTCGGCGAGGTCGCGGTTGAACCAGCCGTTGCCGACGATGCCGTGCTGCGACGGCGGTTTGCCGGTGAGATAATTCGATTGCGCAGTGCAGGTGACGGCGGGGAACGCGGGCGCAATATGCGCCAGCGCGCCGCGCTTGCGAAATTCTGCGAGGCGTGGCGTGTGTTCGCCGATGAGGGCCTCGGCGAGGCCGGCGACGTTGATGGCGGCGAGACGGTTCACGAAGGGATTGCCGCAAAAAAGCGCAAAAGGCGCAAAGAAATTTTCAACCGCGGACTCCGACAAATCGCGAGCAGGCTGACGCGGACGAGCAAAGCAGCTTTATTTTTCATTTGTGCTGGTGTTGAAGCTCGTGAACAGCTTCAACGACCTTCGATAGGTTCATTTCGTGAACTTCCACGCTGTGACCGATTTTCTTCAAAAGCGTGATGGATAGTTCGCCGCCGAGGTGTTCGCGGAATTCTTCCAGTCCGTTCAAGATTTGCAGGTGGTTACCGGCGTCGGCGCCCAGCAACTCGTCGGCGAACAAACTAAAGCCGAGCCGTTCGAGCAATTTGAGAATGCGTCCGGCGGCTTCCGCGTCGAGCAAGCCGATGTTGCGCGAATAAATCACGTCGAGCGCGATGCCGATGGCGACGGCTTCACCGTGGCCGATTTGGAAACCAGAAAGCTGCTCCAGTTTGTGCGCCGACCAATGGCCGAAGTCCAGCGGTCGCGCCGACCCGCTTTCAAACGGGTCGCCGCTCGCGGCGATGTGGTCGAGATGCAATTCGGCGCAGCGATGAATCAATCGTTTCACGGCTGCCGGCTCGAAGGCCGCCAGCTGGTCCGCCGCACGCTCGATTTCCTCGAAGAAGGCGCGGTCGCGGATGCAGGCGACCTTGACCGCCTCGACGTAGCCGGCGCGTTTGTCGCGCGGTTCGAGCGTGGCGAGCAGATTGAAATCGTTGAAGACGGCGTAGGGCGGCGCGAACGTGCCAATGAAGTTTTTCCTGCCGAAGGCGTTGATGCCGTTTTTCACGCCAATGCCGGAGTCGGCCTGGC